>JAHRVZ010000122.1 GCA_019090405.1 Paracoccaceae bacterium | reverse complement strand
TGTCCAGTGACTGGCCTGATGGCTATGGAAAACGGGTGCTGGCCGAAACCGACAGCACCCTGAGCGAAGCCGCGCGAATTGCCCCGTCCCTGACCCGGCCCGAGTGGATATTGGCCCTGCGCCAGACCTCAGGCCGTGGTCGTCGCGGGCGTGTCTGGGCCGATCCAAAGGGCAATTTCGCAGCCACTTTGGTTCAACCTTCACTTAACAACCCGGCGATGGCTGCGCTTCGCAGCTTTGTCGCGGCGTTGGCCTTGTTTGATGCCTGTGTTGCCGTAACTGGTCGGGTTGATGGGTTTGCTTTGAAATGGCCCAATGACGTGCTGTTGAATGGCGGCAAACTGGCGGGAATCTTGCTTGAAAGCACCGGACAAGGTAAGGACATCGCACATCTTGCCATCGGCATTGGCGTTAACCTGGCAGAGGCACCGTCAAAGGCTGACGTTGAAACGCGGGCCATGCGCCCGGTGTCGCTGTTTTCAGAAACCGGAGCGTTGGTTGATCCTGAGACTTTTTTGACCTATCTCGCAGCAGCCTATGCGCGTTATGAAACGCAGCTGACGACCTATGGATTTGAACCGATCCGCACGGCCTGGCTGGCGCGGGCGGCTAAACTGGGGCAGGTGATCACGGCGCGTACCGGCAATAACGAAACGACTGGCACGTTCGAAACCATAGACGAGACCGGCAACCTGGTCTTAAACACTGCCAATGGGCGCGTCAGTATTCCGGCGGCAGACATATATTTCTAACAGGGGGCGCCCATGCTTTTGGCAATTGATTGTGGCAATACCAACACCGTGTTTTCCATCTGGGACGGAACCAGATTTCTGTGCACCTTGCGCACGTCCACCCATCATTCACGCACGGCAGATGCCTATTTCACTTGGTATTCAACGCTTGTCAGTCACTACAAGATTGATGTCGAAATAACCGAAGTCATCATCTCGTCGACGGTGCCGCGCGTTGTGTTCAACCTGCGCATATTTGCAGACAGGTTTTTTGGCTGCCGACCTTTGGTTGTTGGAAAACCCGACTGCCTGTTGCCGCAGATTCCACGGGTCGACGAAGGCACCCAGGTTGGGCCTGATCGGCTGGTAAACGCAGTAGGAGCCTATGATCGCCATGGCGGAGATCTGGTCGTTGTCGACTTTGGTACAGCAACCACCTTTGATGTCGTCGACCATGACGGTGCCTATGTTGGCGGAGCAATTGCTCCGGGTGTCAATCTAAGCCTTGAAGCCCTGCATCAGGCCGCCGCTGCGCTGCCGCATGTGGATATTTCCAAACCCCAGCGTGTCGTTGGCACCAATACGGTCGCCTGTATGCAGTCCGGGGTGTTTTGGGGTTACGTGGGGCTGGTGCGTGAGATATGTGCCCGCATAAAGGCCGAACGTGAGCGGCCAATGCAAATAATCTCAACCGGGGGGCTGGCCCCGCTTTTCCAGCAAACCGAGGCGTTGTTTGACGCCTTTGAAGATGATTTGACGATGCACGGGTTGACCGTGATTCATCGGTATAACAAGGAAAACAACTGAATTATGAGCAGTGAAAGACTGATCTACCTGCCGCTGGGTGGCGCGGGTGAAATAGGCATGAATGCCTATGTTTATGGCTATGGAAAGCCAGACAACGAACGCTATATTCTGGTCGACCTGGGCGTCGCATTCCCGGATATGGACAGCACACCGGGGGTTGATCTGATCCTGCCCGACATCAGCTGGCTAAAAGAGCGCGCTGACCGGATCGAGGCGATTTTCATCACCCACGCGCATGAAGATCACATTGGTGCCGTGGCGCATTTCTACAATGATCTTGGCGCACCGGTTTATGCGCGCGTCTTTACCGCCAACATAGCCCGTCGCAAAATGAGCGAACATGGCCATCCGGCCGAAGCTGTGCGTACTGTAAACGCATGGCCCGAGCAAGTTAAGGCCGGGCCATTTACCGTCAGTTTCCTGCCGATTTCGCATTCGATTCCTGAAAGTGCCGGACTGGTCATCGATTCCCCATCCGGGCGATTGATCCATACCGGGGACTTTAAACTGGACCCTACACCGCTTGTCGGTGAGGCATTTGACCCCGAATTATGGGCTGACGTCAGCAAAGACGGGGTCAAAGCGTTGATTTGCGATTCGACCAATGTGTTTTCCCCCGACGCTGGACGATCCGAACTTGACGTTGGGCCTGCGATTACTGAACTGGTATCGGCGGCTCCGGGCATGGTGGTGGCGACTACATTTGCCAGCAACGTGGCGCGGGTGAAAACGCTGGCCGAGGCCGGGCAACGGGCCGGGCGATCCATTGTTCTGCTGGGCCGGGCAATGCGTCGAATGGTCGAAGCGTCGATCGAAACCGGAGTTCTGACCGATTTCCCAACCGTCATCAGCGCCGAGGCCGCCCGCGATGTGCCGCGTGAAAACCTGATGCTGCTGGTCACGGGCAGTCAGGGCGAACGCCGTGCTGCCAGCGCGCAACTGGCGCGGGGCAAATATCAGGGGCTGACGATGAAAGAGGGCGATATGTTCCTGTTTTCATCCAAAACCATTCCGGGCAACGAACGCGGGGTGATTCGCATCATCAACGCGTTCAGCGAAATGGGTGTGGATGTCGTCGATGACAGCTCGGGGCGCTATCACGTGTCCGGTCACGCCAACCGGCCCGATCTTGAGCGGATGCATGAAGTCGTGAAACCGCAGATGCTGATCCCGATGCACGGCGAACACCGGCACCTGCGCGAGCACGCAAAACTGGGCGATGCCAAGGGGTTACAAAGCGTTGTTGTGGTCAATGGCATGATGATGGACCTTAGCGGTAATGCCCCCAAGGTCGTGGATTATATCGAAACCGGGCGGACCTATCTGGATGGCTCGATCAAGATCGGAGCACTGGACGGCGTTGTGCGCGATCGTATCCGCATGGCCCTGAACGGGCATGTAATTGTGACGGTCATTCTGGATGAGCAGGACGAACCTCTGGGCGAACCCTGGTGTGAGACCAAGGGGATCAGCGAGATCGGCAAATCAAAAGCGCCGCTTGTTGAGGTTTTGGAAGAAGACCTGGGGCAGTTCCTGAACCGCGCCGAACCAAAGACCCTAAAGGACGACGCCAAACTGGAAGAAGCATTGCGCCGTATTACGCGTAAATCGGCGCAGGATGAAATTGGCAAAAAGCCCGAAGTCACCGTGGTGATTAGCCGGATGCGCTAGCCGCGCTTAAACGAAAACGGGGGCCGAAATCGGGGGACGGGGGCCGAAATCGGGGGGCAGTGTGCCCCCCGGAAATATCAAACTTTCAGAAACAATGTCGCGCGAAACGTTAGTTGGTGCGCCGATCATCCAGACTTAGCGCGATAAAGCTGGGCAGATGATTACCCATCCCGACGACTTTGTTGCCGCCGGATTGGCGGTCACGACCACGGGGTGCCGGATCGGATTTCGCAGCCGGTGTCTCTTTGGCCTTGGTCGCAGCTTTTGGCTTAGGCTCGGCCGATTTGCGCGCGGGTTTAGCGGGCTTGGTCTCAGCTTTGGTTTCCGCTGGTTTGGCCTTTTTCGGAGGTGTTTGCACATCCGAAGATGGGGCAACGGGCGAAGATGGGGCAACGGGCGAAGATGGGGCAACGGGCGAAGATGAGTCCACGGTCGAAGAAGAGGCCAAAGGATTGTCGATACGCGGAATTTGCTTTTCTACCAGACGTTCAATTGCATCAAGGTTCTTTTCGTCACGCGGCACGCAGATCATAATGGCACTGCCGTCACGTCCGGCCCGACCGGTACGCCCGATGCGGTGCACATAATCTTCGGCATGGCCCGGAACGTCAAAATTGAACACATGTGACACGCTGGGAACATCCAGACCACGGGCCGCCACGTCAGACGCGATCAGAAACCGCAACGAGCCATTGCGAAAGCCATCAAGGGTACGGGTGCGCTGACTTTGATCAAGATCGCCGTGAATAGGGGCGGCATCATAGCCGTATTTTTTCAACGACTTGGCAACAATATCCACATCGGTTTTGCGATTGCAGAAAACAATTGCGTTGGTGCATTTGTCACCTTCGCCATCAATCAACGCCCGTAGCAATTTGCGTTTCTCACTGGCCTCGCGGTCGCGGCGCGAGCCTTTGAACATCACAACACCCTGTTTGATGTTCTCACCGGTGGTCGCCTGACGGGCGACTTCGATGCGGGCCGGGGCTGACAGGAACGTGTTGGTAATCCGTTCGATTTCCGGGGCCATCGTGGCCGAGAAAAACAACGTTTGACGGGTGAAAGGTGTCAGCGAAAAGATACGTTCAATATCGGGGATGAACCCCATATCAAGCATCCGGTCAGCTTCGTCCACGACCATGATCTGCACACCGGTCAACAGCAGCTTGCCACGTTCAAAATGGTCCAGCAAACGGCCCGGAGTGGCGATCAGAACGTCCACACCACGGTCAATCAGTTTGTCCTGTTCGCCAAATGAAACGCCGCCGATCAGCAGGGCTTTGGTCAGTTTGACATGTTTGGAATAGGTGTCGAAGTTTTCGGCCACCTGCGCCGCAAGTTCGCGTGTCGGGCATAGCACCAGACTGCGCGGCATCCGCGCGCGGGCACGACCCCGGGCCAGCATGGTAATCATCGGCAGCACGAAACCAGCGGTTTTGCCAGTGCCTGTCTGCGCAATCCCCAGAACATCGCGTCCTTCAAGGGCCGGTGGAATCGCACCTTCCTGGATCGGGGTGGGGCTTTCATAGCCAGCTTCTTGGATGGCCTTCAAAACCTTTGGGCTTAGGTTCAAGTCAGAAAATTTTGTCATGTTTATCCGCATTTTACGGACGCATGCATGGCCCGCACATATGTTTAGAACCGGACCCGTATGGTCTGCACTATTTGTGCATTGTGGCTCGTCTGCGCCCAATAGCAAAGAGTAGCTGTCGGGTCAATTCATCCCGCTTAAAACCGTCAATTTCAGCAATTTGTTTCCTAAAATACAACAATTCAGTAAAAATCAGGGAAATGTTTCTTTGTCTTTTGGTCAAGTTCAAGATTACAGCGGTGCAAAAGGCCTCTTGTTTGCAATGCTGTACGCAAAGTTTCGGAATCGGTGCAGACTTCATCATAGAACGCGCGCAGTCCTGATTGTCCCTGATCGTTTTCAATTTGGTGCAACAGGTTGTGTAGGGTTATGCCATTGCTGCCAGCAGGCCCGAGTTCTGCCCGGTAAGATCCCTTTTCAAGACGATAACGATAGGCCGCCAGCCAGTCCTCCCAGTTTTTGGTGTGACAATGGCAGAGCATTAGCGATGGCAACTCTGCCTGACCCGGATTCATTTCATCATTCCAGAACATATTGTGAATTTTGAGCGTTACGTTTTCTTTCCCGGTGCGTACAAAAAGTTTGCCCGCGACGTGGCTTAGAAAGCCACCTTTTAGAAATTCTCCGAATGTCGGATATATCTGCTGAACAATTTTGCTGCGTTCCGGACCGGATGGAATATGGCCTTTGAACAATGTGCCATCACCCGCAATTGATTCAATGGGGCGGCTGCGGGCGCATTGTATGTCCGTTGGCAAAGCTGCAAGGATGTCACCAACATTGGTATCAGGCCATAAAAATTCATCGACATCCATATGGATCAGCCAATCCACCTCGACCCGACGCGCATAGGCATGTGTTGCATTTTTTGTCTGGCGGACCTGATGTTTTTTGGGTCTTCCGCCTGCTGCTTTCCAATATTTGTCATCACAAAGAATCACGCGCGTTTTCGGATGCGCCTTAAGGGCTGAAAATGCGGTGGGATTGTCAGCGTCAAGATAGATGAATATCCGGTGAGCGCCTCGGTCCAGATGGTAGGCGGCAAATTTCAAAATGTCGTTCGTTTCGGCCTTGATCGTGGCAACCAGTCCCCATTTGGTCATGCCTGTGTCCCCTGTGAAACCTTCTAGCCTTGGTCTTGCCGTCAGAGTCAGACAGTGTTGTTACACCATCATTTCCTTGGTCGCGGTCAGTTTAACATCCGGAAAATCCCGCTCAACCCGGTCGATATCCCACTGCAATCGAGTCAAATATACAATGGCGCCATCGTTATCCAATGCGATATGCTGTTTGTTCAGATTAACAAAGTTATCAACGGCTTGTTGGTCACCACTAACCCAACGGGCTGAGGTAAACTGGCTTTGCTCAAAACGCACCGGCAGCCCATATTCAAGCTCGATTCGGCTGGCAAGAACTTCGAATTGCAATTGTCCAACAACGCCAACCACATAGCCAGAGCCGATAGTGGGTTTGAATACCTTTGCAGCACCTTCTTCGGCAAACTGCATCAACGCCTTTTCCAGGTGCTTTGACTTGAGAGGATCCCCCGCGCGCACGGTCTGCAGCAATTCCGGTGCAAAGCTGGGAATGCCGCTTACCCGCAAAAGTTCGCCTTCGGTCAGGGTGTCACCAATGCGCAACTGGCCGTGATTTGGGATGCCGATAATGTCGCCGGCCCATGCCTCTTCGGCAAGGGCGCGGTCCGAAGCCAGAAACAGCACCGGATTTGATATAGTCATAACCTTTTTGCTGCGTACATGGGTCAGTTTCATACCGCGTTTCAGATGTCCGGATGCCATGCGCACAAACGCCACACGGTCGCGGTGCTTTGGGTCCATATTGGCCTGAACCTTGAACACAAAACCGGCGACTTTGGGTTCTTCCGGGGCAATATTGCGTGGCTCTGCCGATTGGATTTGCGGCTGCGGGCCATAGGTGCCGATCCCATCCATCAGTTCCTTGACGCCAAATGAATTGATCGCCGAGCCGAACCAGATCGGCGTCATATGCCCCTCTAACACGGCCTGCGGGTCAAGTTTGGGCAACAGTTCAGTGGCCATTTCCAGCTCTTCGCGGAACTGCGCTAACAGATGTGCCGGTACGTGTTCTTCCAACAGCGGATCATCAAGGCCATTGATTTCAATGCTTTGCGCGACTTTGTTGCGGTCGGCGCGGTCCATCAATTCCAGACGGTCACGCAGAATATCATAGCAGCCGACAAAATC
>JAHRVZ010000121.1 GCA_019090405.1 Paracoccaceae bacterium | reverse complement strand
CGTCCGGTGATTTGGCCTCAAGCGTTTGCACTTTGCGCGCTTTCAGCTTTTTGGAAATCTCGGGCTGCATCAGATTATAGGTTCCGGCAGACCCGCAACACAGATGGCTGTCGGCAGGTTCAACCACCTTGAACCCTGCACGTTTCAATAAATCTTTGGGGTAGGTTTTAATCTGCTGGCCATGCTGCAACGAACAAGCCGCGTGATAGGCAACGGTCAGGTCCTGTCGACCTTGCGGCATGTCCAGTTTCATCAATACCTCGCTGATATCCATGGCAATACCCGACACCGCGCGGGCCTTGTCGGCTAGTGGGTCATTGCGAAACATGTGGCCGTAATCTTTTACTGTCGTGCCACAGCCGCTGGTATTGATGACAATCGCATCCAGACCATCGCCCAACATTTCGGCACTCCAGGCTCGGATATTGGCAGCGGCTGATTTGTGACTGTCGTTGATTTTGCCCATGTGATGGGTCAACGCCCCGCAACAGCCAGCGCCTTTGGCCACAACAATTTCGCATCCCAATCGGCGCAACAGGCGAATGGTGGCATCGTTGATGTCGGTATTCAGCGCCTTTTGCGCACATCCAGTCATCAGCGCCACACGCATCTTCTTTGCAGTCTTGGGCGCAAAGCTTTGCGGATCGTCATTGCGGCTAACTGGTGGGATTTGTTTCGGAGCCATTTCAAGCATGGCTTGCAGACGGGCATCCGGCATCAATCGAGCAAAGGGGCGGCCAATTTTTGCACCCAACAACGCCAGACGAAACCGTTTCGGATATGGCAAGATTTGCGCAAGTATCCAGCGCAAAACGCGATCCCCAAACGGGCGTTTGTAATTTTCCTCGATATAGGCGCGCGCATGGTCGACCAGATGCATGTAATGCACTCCCGACGGGCAGGTTGTCATGCAGGCCAGACAGGACAGGCAACGATCAATATGCTGCACGGTTTTAGCGTCCGGCAGACGGTTGTTTTCCAACATATCCTTGATCAGATAAATCCGTCCGCGCGGGCTGTCCAGTTCGTCACCCAATACCTGATAGGTCGGGCAAGTGGCGGTGCAAAACCCGCAATGCACGCAGGAACGTAGAATTGCATTGGACCGCTCAATCGCCGGGTCTTGCAGTTGCTCGGGCGTAAATGTGGTCTGCATCAGTGCGCACCCTTGGCCGGAGTTTGCATAAGCCCCTGATTGAATATCCCTCTTGGATCAAATCGCGTGCGCAATCCTGCGCTGATTGCTTCTAACGGTGCAGGCTGAGGCTGAAACGCCCCTAACCTTTGCTTAGATTCAACGCTGGCGCGAACCAAAGTCGCATGCCCGCCAAATGATCCTAATCTGGCACGCAAGTCGGTGCCCTCTTTCACACGGGCCCAGATCAAACCGCCACCCCAGTCAAACAGCAAGCCATCTGCCTGCAACCGCTCTGAAATCACTGGCGCGTCCGACGGTTTGACCGATAGCCGCCACACGTCTCCGGGCGCTGCGTGAAATGCGTTAACATCACGGATCGCATTCCAGATCGTCGCTGACGTTTCCGCGTCAGATGTCTGACTGACCTCGCCAAATCCCTTAAGCAGATCGCTTATCCGCGATGCGCGGTACACGACCGAGGGTTCAAACCCCTCAACCCTGATCATGACAGTCGCGTTCTCGTCCGGACAAAACGCAGCACCTGTTACTTCAAACGGCGACCCCAACGCCGCTGACATTGCGCCGACTGCGTCTTGCACATTCAAACCCCGGATCATCACCGTTATCTGAGTCTCGGATTTTGGCAGTACCTTAAGTGATACTTGCGACAACACACCCAAAGTACCCCAACTTCCTGCCAGCAATTTAACCAGATCATAGCCAGTGACGTTCTTCATCACCCGGCCCCCATTTTTGATCGCAGTACCAGTGCCATCCACAAACCGGACCCCCAACAGAAAGTCCCGGCATGCGCCTGTCTGAATGCGCCTTGGGCCGGACACATTGGCCGCCACCACGCCACCAATTGTCGGCTCGCCTGTTGTTCCCAAAAGCCCGCGGTGATCCATCGGTTCAAACGCCAAACGCTGATTTTCCTCGGCCAACACCGCCTTGATCTCGGCCATCGACGTACCTGCAGCGGCAACAATGGTCAGCGATCCCGGCTCATATAAATCAATACCTCTCAACCCGGACAAACTCAGCTCTGCACCCTGAACGGACACGCCCCGGGTGCCTCCACCCATGATAGCCAAAGGCCCGGATGCGGCGACCACCATCTCGGCCAATTCACTTTCAGTTGTCGGAGTCATCATATTCTTTTGTTCCAAAATATCCCGGGGGAGTCCGCAGGACGGGGGCTGGCCCCCTACTCTGCTGCCAAATTCACGCCGCGCCGACGTTCTGTCACTGACAAAGGAAAGACCTTGGCCGGGTTCAGCAACCAAGCCGGATCAAACACATCTTTGATCGCCATTTGCAGCTCAAGATCAACCAGATCGTATTGGTGCAACATCAAATCGCGCTTTTCAATTCCAACCCCATGTTCCCCAGTCAGACATCCGCCCACTTCAACACAAAGCTTTAGCACTTCGGCACCAAACTTTTCGCATATTTCAAGAGCACCCGGTTCATTCGCATCGTACAAGATCAGCGGATGCATATTGCCATCCCCGGCGTGAAACACATTGGCCACGTCCAGCCCAAATTCCTGCCCCATCTCACCAATCCGGCGCAATACAAAGGGCAACGAACTAACAGGGATTGTTCCATCAAGGCACATGTAGTCATTGATCTGCCCAACGGCGCCAAACGCGCTTTTGCGACCCAACCAGATGCGCGCCGCCTCTTCCGCGTCTTTCGCTTTGCGCAATTCTACCGGATTATGTGACCGGGCAATGTCGATGATAACCGCCAGTTGCGCGTCAATTTCATCTGGGCTTCCTTCGACTTCGACAATCAGCAAGGCTTCGCATTTCGGATAACCGGCTTTGGCGAATTTCTCGCAGGCCTTGATGCACAGACGATCCATAAATTCGATCGCCACTGGCAACACACCTGCCTTGATGATGTCCGAAACACAGCTTCCAGCCACCTCGTTACTGTCAAATCCAATCAGTACCGGCAGCGCACCTTCTGGTTTGTGCAGAATGCGCAACGTCGCCTCGGTCACGACACCCAGTTGCCCTTCTGAACCACAAATCACCCCCAACAAATCAAGTCCGCCAGCATCAAGATGCGCGCCGCCAATTTCAACAACAGAGCCGTCCATCATCACCATCGTGACGCCCATCAGATTGTTAGTTGTCACGCCGTATTTCAAACAATGTGCGCCGCCAGAGTTCATCCCGACATTGCCCGCAATGGCGCAGGCCAGCTGACTGGACGGATCCGGCGCATAAAAGAAATCATTTTCTTCGACTGCGCCAGTTACGCTTAGATTTGTGCGGCCAGATTGCACTTTGATTATGCGGTTGTCGTAATCAGTTTCCAGCACATCGTTCATTCGCGCCACGCCCAAAATGACACAATCTGCGGTTGGCAACGCGCCGCCCGCCAACGATGTGCCAGAACCGCGCGGCACCACCGGCACATTTTCCTCAGAGCATATGCGCAGTATATCGGAAACTTGCAGCGTCGTGCTTGGCAGAACGGCCAACAAAGGCGGGCATTTATAAGCCGTCAGTGCGTCGCACTCATAGGCGCGGGTTTCGGCCTCATCGTGAATAACAGCATCCTCAGGCAAAACCTGCAAAAGACGCGCCACCAATTTGTCTTTACGAGCCAGAATTGAAGGGTTCGGGATTGGCATTTCCATTGGCTCATTCCACATCTTGGTTAGCTTTGGTAAAAAGTTATTACCAATTCTTTATAATGGCAAGGTAAAACCCGCCACATAAGGATCATTCACGCGACTGTGCCTGTACTTGCAGTCAAGGTGCGGTCTAACATCAGGCCATGAAACGTTTAATGTATTTGGTCCTGCTGGGATTTACGCTGCCTGCACTGGCAGACTCTCCGACAATCAACGCTGTCAAAGCAAGTCAGGGCGCAAGCGGATGGCGTTTTGATGTGACCCTGTCCCACCCCG
>JAHRVZ010000120.1 GCA_019090405.1 Paracoccaceae bacterium | reverse complement strand
TTTTGAGCGTCAGGCAATGGCGCGCAAGGGTTGGCGATTACTTCGGCTTGACATCTCAAGGCCTTAGGCAAATCTTCACACGCCCTTTCGGTCTGCATTATTATCGCACCCGCCCGTCTGGCCAACACTTGTTGCAGCTTTCGCCAAAGCGGGTGGACGGCCTGGGCACGCAGATTGTTACGCTCGGATATGATGACCGGAACTTTTTTCCCAATTGTCGCAAGCAAAGTTAACGTGTTGATTTTTGTCAGAAAAGCGACCACGACATCAGGCTCAACTTCGCTTATCACGCGACGGATGTGCCGCAACCTATGCCACTGAATGTTTCTTTTCGGAGCCTCCTGTCCATGCATAGGGTGCAGGGTCACAGTTTCAGGATAGGTAAAGTACGAGCCTTCTTTAGCCAAGGTCATGCCCGCAACATGGACGTCATCGCCCAACCTATCTCGGTGCGCGGCGATCATCGCGACGATTTTCTCTGCTCCTCCGGCTCCAAAGCCACCCTGAATTAACAAAATCTTCATTTGAATTTGCTCCGGACGCTCGTGTTTGCTGCCCGCTCAATGACCTGGTCCCATTTTGCAAGCACCTGAGTTGGTTCAAGCATCGCGCGATTGGTGGCAACCGCCCCCCGCATTTTTTTACGAAGCGCAAGATCATCAATTAGATTTAGCGCAGCATTGCTCAAAGCGTGAACATCTTCTGCGGGCACCAGAATGCCGTTTTCGCCATTCCGGATCAAACTTTGCGGTCCATAATCGCAATCAAAGGACACAACTGGAATTCCCGAAACAGTTGCCTCGGCAAGGACGTTGCAAAACCCTTCATACCTTGAGGTTACAAGAACCAGATCGGCCACGCGTTGCCACGCGCTGGGTTCGCCAATGATGCCTGGCATAGATACCGCACCGGTCAGATTCAGAGTGTTGATTTGCGCTTGCAGGTTTGCACGATCCGGGCCTTCCCCAAATATTGTCAGACGCGTGTTTGGACGGGCTTGATGGATTTCTGAAAAGGCAGAAATTAACATATCAAACCCTTTTTGATACTCTAACCGCCCTACCGCAACAATTTCGCGACAGTCGCCAATTGGTCGCAAGGCAGCGCTTGCAACCGGGGCACAGGGGTTGGGGACGACGACGGCCTGTTTATTGATCCACCTGGGCAAATCCTTGCGGGCATCCTGGGTCAACAACACAAAAGCCTTTGCACGGATCGCAGCAATATTTTGTGCATGATACCAAACAGGATGAGCTTTCTGGGCACGTGGATTGTTTCGCTCAGAAATCACCACCGGCACGTTCTGACCGATAGTCGCCATAAGCGTGAGTGTGTTGATTTTGGTTAGAAAGGACACAATCAGATCTGGTTTCAATTCACGCACAAGACTGCGCAGGAATTTCATCCTGAGCCAGGCACCTCTAAGGCCATTTGCCTTTTCATTCCGCAGAACCCGAAATTTGACTGAATCTGAATAAGGGTAGTGGCTTCCTTCGTCAGGCATATGCATTCCCGCCACAACGACGTCATCTCCTTTCAGAGATCGCTGGTTGGCAATCAGGGATACGACCTTTTCGGCACCACCAGCACCAAACCCCCCTTGTATGATCAAGAGTCGCAAAACTCAGTTACTCCCAATTCAGCCGGTTTTTTCACCAGACCCAGCGACATTTTCCGCCACCGCCGTATTGCTTTGCGCGCCAGTCTTACCCACTACAGGATTCAGTTCATGTTCGATCATTGGGCGATGAAGATCCTTGGATTGCAGAAAAATCCGGCCAATGTATTCCCCCATTATACCCAGGAACATTGCATTCAGTGTCATGGACAACAGCAGCAGAATTGTGGTTGTCGCAAAACCCGCCGGCCAGTCCTGTCCAAATATGACTTTGCCAACAATATACGCCATCATAAGCAAAAATGTCGCAAGCCCAACGGTCAGGCTGATCATCGAGGCCAGACGCAGCGGCAACAACGAATGGTTGATGAGCCCGTCCACGGCCAGCGACAACATCGCGCGGAAGGGGAATTTGGACTGTCCCGCCGTGCGCGCAGCACGATCATAATCGAACCCAATCTGATTGAACCCCATGCCACTAATCAGCCCCCTCACATAAGGCGAGCGGTCATCAACCCGTTTCAATTCGTCCAGTATTCGACGGTCTGTCAGGCGAAACTCACCCGCATTGCGGGGCAGATCGTCCTCGCTGATCATGTCAATCAACGCATAAAACGCCCGCCGGGACGCTGCCACAATTGGTCCATCTGGCAAACTGCGGCGTATTCCATAAACCACGTGATACCCCTGA
The DNA here is from genome assembly GCA_019090405.1 of Paracoccaceae bacterium. Lineage (GTDB taxonomy): Bacteria > Pseudomonadota > Alphaproteobacteria > Rhodobacterales > Rhodobacteraceae > NORP181. The sequence goes on along the minus strand of JAHRVZ010000120.1, from coordinate 1,908 downwards.
CGCCAGGTATCCAGCATCTGCGGGATCAATTCCGGAGGATCCTGAAGATCGCAATCAAGCTGTACAGCACATGCACCAGTAGCAGCACGATACGCGGTCAGAACCGAGGCCTGATACCCAACATTACGCGAGAACCGTATGACACGAACGCGTGCGTCTTTGGCCGCAAGTTCTGAAAGTATGTCAAATGTGCTGTCGTCAGAATGATTGTCCGTAAAGATAAATTCGGGTTCGTACTCTGGCAGTTCATCAAACACCGATACAATACGGTCATACGCTACGCGCACATTTTCTTCTTCGTTCAAAGCAGGAATAAGAAGTGACACGACAGTCATGTTCCCTGCCTCTGTTTTATTGGCTGTGTCGCTGATTGTCTTACCCATTGCACTGTCCTTTCCAGGCCTTCGTAAAGTGGAGTTTTCGGTGACCAGCCAAGGGCCGCGTGAATTCGCGTTGGATTCCCCGCAAGCACCACCGCTGGATCAGAAATGTCACTATAGCTCAGCAGGTCATGATCTGCATCCATCAGTACGGCGAGCGTTTGGGTAACATAGCGCATTGTTTCCGCTTGTCCGGTACATAAGTTGACAACCGGGCCAACGGCTTTGGGGTTTTCAGCAATCATGAGCAGGCCGCGCGTCACATCGTCGATATGAATCAGATCGCGTCGGTCATGGGGTCGCTGGATCGTAATCGGGCGACCATTCAGAAAACTGTCAATCAAATGAGGTATAAGAAAATCGCGTGACTGATCTGGCCCATAGGTCAGCGCCAACCGGGCTGTTACGGCCTGAAAAGGCAGGCGCGGGCCAGCCATCGCCATGAACTGCGTGCCCGCCAGAACCGAAGCCCCATAGGCATTGCGCGGAGCTTCGCGGGCGGTCTCAATATAAGGCGTTTCTATATCACCATATTCGGCAATAGACCCGGTTCGAACAAACGCACGAGGCGGCTGGGCGCTGGTGGCAGCAGCAGACAACAGCGCAATCAAACCGTTCAAATTTGCATTCACGCTATCGGACAAATCCGTCAGGTCTTTTTCTTCGGTGAAACGGGTCTGTGCCCCGGCATGAAAAATAACCTCAGGGCATGTGTCCGCCAGACAGTCACGCAGTTTGGCGGTATCAGTCAGGGTCAGGCGGTGCACTGTGATTTGGGTCGATACATCTGCCAAACGTGCCAGCGAAGACTGGGGGCGCGCAACAATCGAAACCTCATCCCCGCGCGCCAAACACGCGCGGGCAAGATGCGACCCAATAAATCCAGTCGCTCCGGTTATCAGCACACGCGTCATGGTGTTACCTTATGGAACTATGGCAGGCATCGGCAATGGTACGATGTATTTTCCGCCGCGTGCCTCAAAATCCGCCATTTGTTCGCGAATTTCATCAAAGAAATTCCAGGCCAGCACCAACAGGTAATCTGGTTCCTTCTCAGCTACGGCATCGGGCGACAGGACCGGGATTAACTGGCCGGGGGAATAAAGCCCCTGTTTCAACGGATTTTTGTCGACCAAAAAGTCCAATGTTTCCGTCCCGATACCGAAATAGTTTAGCAATGTATTGCCCTTGGCCGGAGCACCATAGCCAGCAATTGTCTTGCCGCTTGCCTTGATCTCAGCCAGCATCGGGATCAGCCGATCACGTAATTCCTGAACGCGGTCTGCGAACGCCTCATAGCTTTCGCGCCGGGTCATGCCCGCCGTCTGTTCCTCGGCCAACATCTTGGCCACAATCGGAGCCGGTGTTTTGTTAAGAGCATGTGGCTGCAAGAAAACCCGCATTGAACCGCCATGGACCGGCAGTTTTGTGACATCTACAACGTCAAGACCGACGGCCTCTCCCAGTCGGACAATCGACAACAGGCTTAGTTCAGACAGGTGCTCATGATAGATATTGTCGAACTCGT
>JAHRVZ010000119.1 GCA_019090405.1 Paracoccaceae bacterium | reverse complement strand
GAAATATAGACGATATCACCGACCTGAACGGCAGGTACATAATTGGCCGCTGGGGCCGGGGCGTCTGGAAGGGTGATTCCAAGATCTGCCAGCTTAGCAATGATACTCATGGTGTTCGCATCCTTTGAACATAGGTTTACTCAGACGCTATCCGGGATGCTCGACGGCGAAAAGTCAATTCTCAGCCACGGAAAGCTTTGTTGAAATAATCAGCCAATGGTTTAACCAAAAACGACATCGGAGAACGATCATCCGTGCGAATAAAGGTTTCAACTGGCATCCCGGGGATAAGCACAGTGTCGTCGGCTAGTTTATCCATTTCGCCATCATTCAGCGCGACTTCGATGCGGTAGTACGAGGCTTGATTATTGGTATCTTCAAACGCATCTGCCGAGACCTGCATAACCGTGCCAAACAGTTCAGGCGTCAGGCGCTGATCCAAAGCCGAGAACCGCAAAGTCACTGATTGCCCTACAAAAACCTTGTCGATGTGAATAATCTCGACCCGCGCGGCGATGACCAAGGGTCGGTCTTGTGGCACCAGATACAACACCGGGTCCGCAGATTGGATGACCGATCGCGGGGTGTGTACCTGCAGTCCATAAACAATTCCGGACACCGGGGCTGAGATATCCAGCCTTTCCAGTTGCTCGATCAGGGATCGGCGCTGTTCGGCCAGTTCCAATTCACGATATTGCAGATCGCGCAGGCGCGAAATTGCCTCTTCGCGGCGCTTGGACCCCAGTTTCAAAATTTCAATGTCGATTTCGGTGATCTTGCCCTCGGCCTCGGCTTCGTTGGCAATCAATTCACCCAGCGTCCCATCCAAATTCGCGGCTGCACGTTGCAAGGCAAGCACGGTAGCAGCCTGCGCCAGTCCTTTGTCCAGCAGCGTTTGCTGGCTAATCAGTTCCTTTTGAATAAGCTGAATTTGACGTGACATTGATTTTTTCTGAGCGCCAATACCGTCAATCTGATTTCCGATCTGACCACGACGCTTTTTCAGCTGTTCCGTTTCTCGGGCAATGGATTCACGCCGGGCATTAAAAAGCCGACGCTGACCGTCGATCAGGTCCGTCACATCCGCACGATGTGCCGCTGCTTGCAGCAACTCCTTATCAAACATTAGTTCAGACGCGTCGTCGCGCTCGGCCGAAAGCCGTCCGCGCCGGGCCATCAATTCGTAAAGCTGCCCCTCGGCGATTAGCAGCTTTGAGGCCAGTAACCTGGAATCCAGCCGGATCAGGATTTGCCCCTGCTCAACCATATCGCCTTCATCAACCTGAATATCCGCAACAACGCCACCGTCGGGATGCTGAACAACCTGCCGGTTTTGATCCACTTCAATACGGCCAGTGGCGATGATTGCTCCGGAAATGTTGGTTTTAACAGCCCATGTTCCAAACCCGCCAACCAATATCAGCAGGCCAATTATCCCAATTGTAAGCGGCACGCGCGCGGACCATTTGTCATCGCTCATTGGACGCCTCCCGGTGCCGGATTTTTCTGAATTTCTTGGTGATTGCTTATCATTTCGCGCAGAACTTTGTCCTTGGGACCAAATGCAGCGCGCGCTCCGCTGTCCAAAACCAGCAGCATGTCACATTCCTGAATTGCGGCCGGGCGATGTGCCATAATCAGAACCGAACGGCCATCTTCCTTAAGCGCACGGATCGCCTGATTAAGCGCCTGTGACCCTTCGTTGTCCAGATTTGAATTGGGTTCGTCCAATATCACAATGACCGGATCATCATACATTGCGCGCGCCAGTCCTATCCGCTGCATCTGCCCGCCTGAAAGCTTGCCTCCGTTTGCAGCAACCCGCGTGTCATAACCATCCGGAAAATTAACGATCATCTCATGCGCTGCGGCCTTTTTGGCCGCGGCGATGACCTTTTCGCTGTCCGGGTTTTCCGACAAACGCGCGATGTTTTGGGCAATCGTTCCATCAAAAAGCTGCACCTGCTGCGGTAAATAGCCAATGTGCTGGCCCAGAACAGAAGGCGCATATTGGGCCAGCGACGCGCCGTCCAGCCGGATGGTCCCGCCCGCCGGTCGCCATACTCCGGTCAACGCCCGCGCAAGTGTCGATTTGCCAGAGCCTGACGGGCCAATGACGCCCACTGCCTGACCGGGTTCAACAGCAAATGTAAGCGATCTCAATGCGGCGCGTGTGTCCCCCGGTGGAACGATTGTCAGCGCCTGAACACTTAGTTTCGCTTTTGGCTTTGGCAGGTCCGTGCGGTTCGGCTCGGGTGGGATTTGTTCCAGCAACTCTGCAACATTGGACCAACCCTTTGACGCCCGCTGCACCATTGCCCATTGGCCAATCACCAGCTCAATCGGTGCCAGCGCACGGCCCAACAGGATTGATGCCGCAATCATCGCACCGGGTGTCAGTTGGTTCAACAGCACCAGATAAGCCCCTAGTCCAAGCATTGCGGATTGCAAAAGCAGACGCAGAGTTTTGGTCAAAGTGCTGAATGTCCCACCTATGTCATAGGCGCGCACAGATTCATGTAATGACCTGTCCCGACCGTCTTTCCAACGCCCAAACGCAGCCTCACGCATACCCATGCTTTGAACCATTTCGGCCTGATTGCGGATTTCGTCGGATAAGATCATCGACTGATGAGATAATGAATTGGCCTTTAACAACGGACTACGGGACATCAGTTGGTTAACCAAAGTAATAGCGACCAGTAACACACCACCCGCCACCGCCAACATGCCCAACCAAGGATGGAAAAGCGCGATTCCTGCAAGAAATATCGGCGTCCATGGCAAATCAAAAAAGGCCATCAACACTGGCGATGAAATCAAACGCTGCACCGATTCCAGATCGGCAAGCCCGCTTTGGGCTTTGGCGTCGGGACCAATCGCTGACCTGCGCACAACCGCATCAAATACCCGGCTATCCAGAGTGGCCTGAAAACGTGCGCCAACACGCGCCATGATCCGACCACGTGAATAATCCAGAATACCCATCGTACCGTATAAGAAAACCACCAGCATGGACAACGCTACCAGTGTTTCTTCGGACCGGCTGCCCAGCACCCGGTCATAAACCTGAAGCATATACAACGGTCCGGTCAGCATCAGCATATTGGCGAAAAAGCTGAAGATGCCCACCGCCCAATATAACGAACGACTTTGGCGCCTCGCGCTGCGAAGTTCCTCGCGACCGGGTTTGTCAATCATTTGAACACCAATATTTTTAGGGTATTGTCCCAGAATTGGATCAAGCTTATGGCACATTTTCACCTATTTGAAAGATGCTCTGTTTCAAAACAGCCACAATATCTGTATGTGAGCCTTGTTGATCTCAGAACGCCATCTAGTCGAGTTAGATAACTTTGGATTCTTTAGAAGAAATTAACGGTTGGAAATTTTGTTGATGCGACTGAGACTAAGTCCTCTGATACTATTAAGCGCGCTTGCGTTGGTTGGCCTGACCGCCTGCAACAACCCTTCGGCCCAACAACGTGCGTCGGGTGCGCCGTTCGACCCCAACGAAGAATCCAATCGCAAGATGCATGCGTTCAACCTTGCCATTGACGAAAAGTTGTTTCGCCCTGCATCAACCGGGTACACGTCGGCCATTCCTGATCCAATCATTGATAGTGTCGGAACATTTACTGACAACCTGTCGATGCCACGGGTCATGGTGAATGGGCTTTTGCAAGGTGATCTGAAAACTGCTGGCATTGCCCTTAGTCGATTTGCAATCAATACCACTGTTGGTTTTGCTGGCCTCGCCGATGTGGCCTCGGACTTTAAAATCCCACGGGTCGATGCCGATTTTGGCCAAACTTTGCATGTGTGGGGCTTTAAAGAAGGCGCCTATCTTGAGCTGCCCTTTTTCGGACCATCAAATGAACGGGACGCCGTAGGGCTAGTCATGGATCTTTTGACCAATCCGCTGAGTTATTATGTTAACAGTCCGGTCAAATATGGCGCCGCGTTCGAACTTGTAGATCGCATGGGGGACAGAGGACGCTATGTAGCGACAATTGATTCCATTTTGTATGATAGTGCAGACAGTTACGCGCAGGCGCGTCTGATTTACCTACAAAACCGTCGATTTGAACTGGCAGGGTCGGGTAATGACGATTATTCTGATCCCTATTCTGATCCCTATTCTGATATCTATTCTGACCCGTACGAGGATCCCTATGCCGAGTAACTTTTATAATCGTCGTTTTGTTCTGTCATCCGCTGCTGCGGGGTTGGGAGTGTCGCTGATGCCTTTACCCGCATTGGCGCTAAGCGAAGCCAGCGCTGTTTCTTTGGTGGGCGCGATGGTCGCGGACATCAACAAAACCATTGCTTCGGGCAAATCCGAAGCCGCAATGATCCGTGATTTTGAAAAACTGTTCGCCAAATACGCAGATACTGTCATCATGGCCCGCTATGCGCTGGGCGTGGATGCCCGTCAGGCCAGCAAGTCGCAGATGCGCGCATTTACCAAAGCATTTCAGGGCTATATAGCAGGCAAATACGGCAAACGATTCCGTGAATTCATTGGCGGGCGTCTCGAGGTCGTATCGGCACGCCAAATCAAAGCCGGATACGAAGTGAAATGCACAGCGTTTCTAACGGGTGAAGCACCGTTCGAGGTGACGTTTCTGGTGTCGGACAAATCCGGCAAGGACAAGTTCTTTAATATGTTCATCGAAGGTGTGAATCTATTGTTGACGGAACGCACCGAAATTGGCGCGATGCTGGATCGTCGCGGCGGTGACATTGATGCAATGATCAGCGATTTGCAAAAACTGAGTTGATAGTCAGTTTTCTAGACTGTGCGTGGTCCCCACAGGATCAAACCTGCCCCGGCCAGACATAGCGCCGCTCCGGCGATATCCCAACGGTCCGGTGGAACGCCTTCGATCAGCCAAAGCCACAGCAGCGACGTCGCAATATAGACACCACCATAGCCCGCAAAGGTGCGCCCAGCAAAGGCGCTGTCAACGCGGGTCAGAAAAACTGCAAACAGCATCAAAGCAATTGCACCAGGGACTGCCCATAGGACAGATTTGCCCAGCCGCAACCAATTCCAAATGGCAAAACAGCCGAAAATCTCAGCAATAGCGGCGACGAAGTATATCACGGGAGACATTCTGGTCCTGGGTCTTTGGTTCTGATTTGGTTTCTTAGCGCGAAACCACCTGTAAAAGAACCCCACCGCAACCATGGCCAATATTGGTGCCACACTATCAGCAACGTCCCGATGCCAATATCAGACCCAGGCTGAAGCCTTGAATCCTTTATCTCGACTTACCGAATATTCCTTTCAGTGCGTCCAGAATACTTTTGTTCTGCCGCTCCTGGCGTGCCCGTTTTGGAGCTTGCGTACTTGGTATGGGCGCGCGCATCGGTAACGCCACCGGTTCCAACCCTTCGTGCACACGCACCATGGTTTCGTGCCAGATCTCGGCTGGCAGACCGCCACCTGTGACACCTGTCAGCGGGGTATTGTCATCATAGCCCATCCAGACCCCGGCTACATATTCCGCGGTGAACCCGACAAACCAGGCATCGCGCGCAGCCTGTGTGGTTCCGGTTTTACCCGCCACTTGCCAGTTTGGTATCGCCGCCCGTCGCCCCGAGCCTTCGGCGACAACTTTTTCCATCATCCAGATAAGTTGCTCTGCCGCCGGCACCTGAATGACCCGTTCACCGATTCCGGATTCAACGGATATCAGGGGCTCGGTATCACCAAGTAGTTTCAGTTCGACCAACCCATAAGGAACCACCGACGACCCGCCATTCAGAATACCGGCATAAGCACCTGTCATATCAATCAACGTGCTTTCGGACGCGCCCAGCGCCAACGCCGGACCATCCGCAAGATCACCTTCGATGCCAAAATCAGCAGCCACCTGACGCACCAGATCACGGCCAACCGCTTCGGATACCTTTACTGCCGGAACGTTTAGTGAATCCCGCAATGCACGGGCCAGCGTCACCTTACCGTAATGTTTGTGGGTATAGTTTTTGGGGCACCATTGGCCTGATCCGGGGATGCTCCAGCAGGTCGGCTCGTCCACAACTGTATCAAGCGGTGAATGTCCAAGCTCGAGGGCGGTTGCATAGACAAACGGCTTAAACGCTGACCCGGTCTGGCGCAGCGCCTGTGTGGCGCGATTGAATGCACCGCTTACTTTGGTCTGACGTCCGCCGACCATGGCCCGCACCGCACCATCGGCTGACATTACAATGATTGCCGCCTGTGCCTTAGAACTCTCGCGTACTTTTTCCTCGAACAGATAGATCATCGCATCTTCGGCGGCTTTTTGCAGCCGGGGATCCATCGTCGTGCGAATAATCACGTCTTCTGTTGTATTACGTGTAAAATACTCAGGGCCGCTGGACATCACCCAATCGGCAAAATAACCGCCCGCACGGGCCGACGCGGCAGATGACAAGACTGCCGGGTGCGCCAAAGCCTGCTGCGCCTGTTGTTCGCTCAAATACCCCTGATCCAACATCAAACCGACAATGACCCCAGCCCGATTTTGTGCCCTTGTCAGACTGTTGGTCGGTGCAAAACGCGTTGGGGCAACCAGTAAACCCGCCAGCATCGCCGCCTCTGCCGGGCTGACCTTTGAGGCTGACTTGCCAAAGTAACGCTGGCTGGCGGCCTCAAACCCACGCGCGCCTGCTCCTAGAAATGCGCGATTCATATAGATCGTCAGGATTTCATCCTTGGAGTATTTCAGCTCCATCGCCAGCGCAAAGATCGCCTCGTTGAACTTGCGGCTCAAAGATCCACGTCTGCATTGGGCTTCATAATCGGATTCGCTGATCCCCGCCTTGGGATCAAACGGTTCGCCCAGACACAACAACTTGGCCGTCTGTTGGGTAATGGTCGAGCCACCGTGCCCTGACAAAGGGCCGCGCCCTTCTCGCAGATTGATACGTACGGCGCTGGCCACACCTCGGGGGCTTACTCCGAAATGGCGATAGAACCTTTTGTCTTCGGTCGCGACAATAGCATTTTTGACATAGGGCGATACGGTGTCGGTGGTAACGACGCCACCAAATTGATCCCCCCGCCAGGCGAACACATCACCGTTGCGATCCAACAGGGTCACAGACCCGGTGGCCCGCCCATCAAGTTGCGCGCTGACATCGGGCAGCTTGATGTACTGGTATCCGACCGCGACTGACAGCAGTAGAAACGCGATCAATCCAGCGCGCCACGTTACCCACCAGATGACCCCAAGTACCCACATCAAAATCGCCCGCAAAGCACGTCGGATCGGGCCGGGTTTACGCGCTTTGCCGCCCGACGATTTCCGTTTGCGCGTTTTGGTCCCTGACTTTGAAACCGACTTGGTCGTTTTGCGCTTTGGTTTGGACGCAGCCGAGCGTCCCGGATAGCGCTTGTCAGCCACCAGAGGTGGTTTCTTGCGTGGTGGTTTTGCCATATTCAGCCCTGCCCGGCCTTGATTGTTTAGGCGACACTACCCCGCCCGGTTCAATTTGTAGAGAGGCACAATCATTAACCGAAGTGTTTATTATTTGCCTAAAATTTAACCATTTCGGCTGATTTGTGCAAAAAATAGGCGTTCCGGGGTGCTTTGTAACAGAACTCCAACAGGAATCGTTCCCTTATTCAACAGATCAGGGTTTTTCTACGCCTTATATTGCAGGGATAACCTACCAACTGAAGGGGACAGAGGTGAAACTAATCATTGCGACAATCAAACCGTTCAAGCTCGACGAGGTTCGCGAAGCGCTGACCGAAGCCGGAATTCGCGGCATGATGGTGACAGAAATCAAGGGGTTTGGATCACAATCTGGCCATACCGAAATTTACCGAGGCGCTGAATACGCCGTGAATTTCGTACCGAAAATCAAACTGGAAATCGTTGTGAACGATGATTCCGCCGACGCAATCGTCGAAACCATCACCAAATCGGCCCAGACCGGCAAGATCGGTGACGGCAAGGTTTTTGTACTGGACGTCCAACAGGCGATCCGCGTGCGCACCGGTGAATCAGGCGAAGACGCGATTTAATCCGCGACTGTCCAAAGAGAGAGAGAACGATGAACAACATATTTAAAACTTTGGGTCTGTCCGCTGCGGCGTATATGATGACCCTGCCTGCGATGGCGCAGGAAACAACCACAGAAACAACCGAAGTCGCGGCCGTGGTCGAAACGATGGACAAGGGCGATGTCGCCTGGATGATGGTTTCCACCATTCTGGTGCTGCTTATGATCCTGCCGGGTCTGGCTTTGTTTTACGGTGGCCTTGTACGGTCCAAGAACATGCTTTCGGTGTTGATGCAGTGTACCCTGATCACAGCAGTCGTGATGGTAATCTGGGTCGTTTATGGCTATTCCTTCGCCTTTGGCGGCAGCACAAGCCCCTATTGGGGTGGTCTGGGTAAATTGTTCCTGGCTGGCGTAACGCCTGACACAATGATCGGCACCTTTTCCGAAGGCGTTGTGATCCCGGAATACATCTTTATCGCATTCCAGATGACCTTTGCAGCTATCACACCAGCCCTGATCGTTGGTGCCTTTGCTGAGCGTATCAAATTCAAAGCCGTGTTGGCCTTTGTGGTTCTGTGGGTGACATTCGCTTACTTCCCAATCGCGCATATGGTTTGGGACGGTGCTGGCCTTATCTTTAACATGGGTGCTTTGGACTTTGCTGGTGGTACTGTTGTACACATCAACGCCGGTATCGCAGCCCTTTGCGGGTGCATCATGGTTGGCAAACGTAAGGGCTTTGGCAAAGACAACATGGCGCCTCACTCGATGACACTGACCTTGGTTGGTGCCGCATTGCTGTGGGTTGGCTGGTTCGGCTTTAACGCTGGTTCCAACCTTGAGGCCAATGGCGGCGCAGCACTTGCAGTGATCAACACATTCACCGCAACGGCTGGCGCAATCATCGCATGGTCCGCAATCGAAGCTATCGTTCGTGGCAAAGCCTCGATGCTGGGTGCAGCATCCGGTATGGTCACAGGCCTGGTTGCTGTTACACCGGCTGCCGGTTCCATCGGGCCAGTTGGCGCGATTGTTCTTGGCGCGATTGCCTCGTTGATCTGCTATTACTTTGTGACAACAGTGAAGAACAAGTTCGGCTATGACGACAGCCTGGACGTGTTCGGCATCCACGGTATCGGTGGTATTGTTGGCGCAGTTGGCACCGGCATATTCTCGGCCGGCGCTTTGGGTGGCATCATGGATGCGGATTATTCAATGATGGGTCAGACATGGATCCAGATCAAAGCGGTTGCCATCACCATCGTCTGGTGTGGTGTCGTATCGATCATCCTGTTCAAACTGGTTGATATGCTCTTTGGCCTACGGGTTGACGACGAAGCCGAAAGCATCGGCCTTGACCAAGCCTCACATGGTGAAGCTGCCTACCACAGCTGATACCAAAATCATTAAAGTTAAGATGCCCGGGCGATTTCGTCCGGGCATTTTTTTCAGAAATTTTTCCAACCGGCGCCTGCTATTGTTACCTCATCCTCCAGCAACCGGAGTTAGATGAACGATGCCAGTTTGAATGATATTCGCTTTGAACCCACTATCAATTTCTTCTCAGCAAAGCGTGGCTGATCAGTCACCGCACGGTACGAAATGTAACCTATTGTACCAAACTTCAGGTTCATATGTCCTTTTTCAGATGCGGGAAATCGCCTGCTGCGATGTATTCTTTTTCTTCCGCGCTGGACATGCGCCCCAACAGGGCGTTGCGATGCGGGTGTCGGCCAAAGGTCGCAATGATGTTGGTCACACGTTCATGCTGGTCACGCAAGCCGGGGCCGAATTCGCCAAGGTTTTTCGGACACCTTGCGACGACGCTTTCAACAAACCCGTCAATCCCGCGCATGCGTTGCAAATGGTCCGGACCTTCGCAATGGCTTATGGCGATTGCAAAGAATGTCATCTCCCATGGCTCTAATTGATCAACATCACCATTTTCAATTCCCTCAAGCGCCAAACGCGTTGCTTTGATATCCTGCGCATAAGCCCCCGGCGTGTCGCGCCAAAGGGATCGTGGAAACTGATCAAGAACAATCAGCAGGGCAAGCCGCCCTCGCGCTGTGTCAGCCCAGTGATCCAGTTGCCCGGTCGCCGCAGCCTGTGTCAGATCGGCAAACCTATCAACGATCGCCGCATCCATGCCGCCCTGCATGCGTTCATTCCAAAATGCTCTGTGTGTTTCCAGGTCATTTTGATGACCTGTGTCGGGAAACCAGAAATCCAAAACGTCTTGTGGAGTTTGCGTGATTTTCGGTGTCAAAACAAATCCTTGGTATCGCTAAAGCCAGATTGCCCAAGCCTAGTAATCAGGATTCCGGAAATCAATCAAATTCCAACGTCGATAATTGCCTTGGCCAGAACCGGGATGGTGTCTGCGTTTAGTCCAGCGATGTTCATACGGCTGTCCCCGATCATGTATATTCCATGATCCGTGCGTAGCTGTTCAACCTTATCCGGAGTCGTGCCGAGCAACGAGAACATGCCGCGATGCTGCGCCAGGAATGCAAACCGGTCTGATCCCGTCAAGCGTTGCAATTCATCCGCCAGCGACTGACGCAAACTCAGCATCGTCAGACGCACGTCTTCCAGTTCGGATGCCCAATCGGCACGCAGGGTTTCATCGTTCAGGATCATCGTCACCAACCGTGCGCCGTGATCGGGCGGAAAAGAATAATTCTGGCGATTCAGGAAGGCCAATGTCCCCTGATTAAGCGCCTGTGCGCCAGCATCTGATGATACAGCCATCAGCAACCCCGTCCGCTCGCGGTAAATTCCGAAATTCTTGGAACAACTGGCCGCGATCAGGCATTCAGGTACATTTTCTGCCACCAACCGAGTGCCGGCAGCGTCCGCCTCCAGACCATCGCCAAAGCCCTGATAGGCAATATCAATCATCGGCACGGCACCGTTTTTGTTCATCAGATCAATGACGGCCTGCCATTCAACCAAATTCAGATTGGCGCCGGTCGGGTTATGGCAGCAGCCATGCAACAGGATCACATCACCGGCGCGGGCCTCGGCCAGATCCTCGACCATACCGTCAAAATCAACGCCCCGCGTTTCGCTGTCGAAATAGCGGTAAACCACGGTTTCCATGCCCAGATATTTCAGGATCGAAATGTGGTTTGGCCAGGTGGGGTTGGACACAAACACCCTTGCCGACGGATTGGCCATCCTGATCAGCTCAAACGCCTGTCGCACAGCACCGGTTCCGCCCGGCGTTGCTGCTGCGGCCACATTGGCACGGGGAACTGCATCTGACAGGATCAGGTTTATCATTGCATCGGAATAGGCCGGATCGCCGACCAGCCCGACATAGGCCTTTGAGGTTTGTTGCTCCCACAACAATTTCTCAGCCGCTTTGACCGACCGCATGATTGGAGTGTTCCCTGTGGCATCCTTATAGACGCCAACGCCCAGATCAATTTTGTTGCTGCGGGGGTCTTCGCGATAGACCGACATCAGGGCCAGAATTTTGTCTGCGGGTTGCTGTTTCAGGGTTTCAAACATCAGGCGTCTCCGGTTTCTATTGGTAGTGTCGGGAATGCTCCCCATTCGGACCATGAACCGTCATAGACCGAATGGTCGGATTTACCGACACGTTCCATTGCAAGGCTAATGATCGCGGCTGTCACACCAGACCCACAGGTGGTGATCGCGGGTTTGGACAGATCAACACCCGCCGCCGTGAAAACTGTGCGCAAAGCGTCGGGGTCTTTCATCGTCTTGTCCGCGTTAAGCAGGTCCACGAACGGCACATTGCGAGAGCCTGGAATACGACCACTGCGCAGTCCTTCACGCGGTTCAGCCACCTCTCCACGGAAACGGGCGGCGGCACGGGCGTCGATGATCTCGTGATCGCCCAGCTTTGACGCGGCCGAGACCTGCGTTACATCCCGCACCAAATGGTTTTGAACCCGTACCGTCATGTGACGATCACGCACAATAGGCGGCATGTCTTCGATTTCACGCCCTTCTGCCTGCCATTTCGGAAACCCGCCATCCAGAACCGCGATGTTAGGTTGGCCCATCAGCTTGAAATGCCACCAGACGCGCGCCGCAGACATCAGCCCGGCCCCGTCATAGACAACAATCTGGTGCCCGTCACCAACACCCATCCCCCGCATCCGCGACATGAATTTTTCGACCGGAGGCGCCATATGCGGCAAATCTGAACGCTGATCGCTGATATCGTCGATGTCAAAGAACCGGGCACCTGGAACGTGCGCCGCATCATATTCCGCCCGGGGATCACGACCGTCAGCGGGCATATACCACGAGGCATCCAGAATGCGCAGATCCGGGTCTTTCAGATGTGCTGCAAGCCAGTTGGTTGAGACCAGTGTTTTAGGATCATCCTGAGACATGTTGTTCCCTCGGCTAAAGTCGAATCCTGCCTACTCTTCAAGGCCGGTGCTGGCAAGGTCTGGACACGTTTGCAGCACCGAAGTTCGCTGTGACACAGCCGCCCACCACTGCGACAGGTTTGGATAGTTGGACAGCATCTCGCAGCCCTCGGGGGCACGGTCAAAATAGTCGATCATTG
>JAHRVZ010000118.1 GCA_019090405.1 Paracoccaceae bacterium | reverse complement strand
ATTACGTAAAGCCGCAAAAGCGCGTGGCCTTTACCCGGTTTAATTTGTTCTTAAGGGATGAGTTTTGTTGCCAGTATTGTGGGGCAAGGGGAGATCTGACCTTTGACCATGTGGTGCCACGTGCCGCGGGTGGGGTGACCAGTTGGCAGAACGTGGTTGCAGCCTGCAGTCCCTGCAACCTGCGCAAAGGCGCAAAATCACTGCATCGGCTTGGCATGTCGCTGCGCAAGCCGCCGCGCCAGCCACAGGCTGAGGAATTGCGCAATATGGGGCGGAAATTTCCACCCAATCATTTGCATGATAGCTGGATGGATTTCCTGTATTGGGATGCTGAATTGGACGCGTAGGCAATGCCACTGTGTGGCACTTGGGGCGCTGCCCCAAACCCCGGAGTATTTGGAACGAAAAGAATTAAGGGGCGGCGCGCTGAACCATGCCAAACAGATCGCGTGGATCGTCGGGGTCGGCCAATAGGTCTAGATTGTAAAACAGACCGGTTTCAGTCAGTTGATCCCGCAGGTAACGCAAGGCGCTGAAGTCTTCGATGGCAAAGCCGACGCTGTCAAACAGGGTGATCTGCTGATTTGAGGTGCGCCCGGAAGCGGAGCCGGTGATGACTTGCCAAAGTTCGGTGATCTGGTGATCGGGAGCGAGCTGTTGGATTTCTCCTTCGATGCGGGTTTGCGGCGGGTATTCCACAAAAATGTCCGAACGGTGCAGGATCGCCGGGGCCAGTTCGGTTTTACCGGGGCAATCGCCGCCAATCGCGTTGATATGCACGCCGGCGCCAACCATGTTGTCGGTCAGGATTGTCGCATATTGTTTGTCGGCTGTGCAGGTGGTGAGGATTTGAGCGCCCTGAATGGCGTCTTGGGGAGAGTCACAGGTAACGACCTTTAGGCCATGTCCCGTCAGGTTCGCGGCGCATTTTGCTGTCGCCCTGGGATCAATGTCGTAGAGGCGAATGTTCTCAATGCCGCAGATGGCCTTCATCGCCAGTGACTGGAATTCCGATTGTGCCCCATTGCCGATCATAGCCATGGTATCAGCCCCCTTGGGCGCAAGGTGACGCGCAACCATGGCTGAGGTGGCCGCCGTACGCAAAGCCGTCAGTATGGTCATTTCGCTGAGCAGCACCGGATAGCCTGTGGCCACGTCCGCCAGCAAGCCAAAGGCGGTCACCGTTTGCAGACCCTCTGCGGTATTGCTGGGATGGCCGTTGACGTATTTAAAGCCGTAGACTTCGCCATCCGAAGTTGGCATCAGTTCGATCACGCCTTCGGCGGAATGGCTGGCGAGGCGGGGAGATTTGTCAAACAGCTCCCATCGTTTGAAATCGGCTTCTATATAGTCGGCCAAACCGAGCAACATCGGTTCCAGTCCGATATGGTGGATCAATTGCATCATGTGATCGACCGATACAAACGGAACCAGTGCTTTGTCAGACGGGGTCATGGCGGGTTCCTTATACATAGGCGCGGGTAGGGCGGTCAAAGACACGACGGCCAAAGGCAGAGGCGGCCAGATCGACCATCACATGCGCTGTGCGGCCACGCTCGTCCAGAAACGGGTTCAATTCGACCAGATCAAGCGAGGTCATAAGGCCGCTGTCATGCAGCATTTCCATGACCAGATGCGCCTCGCGCAGGGTTGTGCCACCGGGGACGGTGGTGCCGACAGCAGGCGCTATGGACGGATCAAGAAAATCGACATCCAGCGAGACATGCAGCAATCCGTTCGCGGTCTCTACACGTTTCAGAAACGCGGCCAGCGGGCGGGCGATGCCGCTTTCGTCGATTTCGCGCATGTCGTGGCGGTGGATATCGGTTTGTTCCAACGCCGCCCGTTCCGCCGCATCTATCGAGCGCAGGCCGATGATGCAGATGTTTTGCTGTAGAACCGGGTTAGTGATTTGTGGAAAACCGCCAAACCCCGCGCGCCCGGTAACATAGCCCAATGGTGTACCGTGCAGATTGCCTGACCCGCTGGTCGCTGGCGTGTGAAAATCGCTATGGGCGTCCAGCCACAGCACAAACAATGGCCGGTTTTGCTTGGCTGCATAATTGGCCACTCCGGCAACTGATCCAAGTGAAAGGCTGTGATCGCCCCCCAGAAAGATTGGAATGCCTTGTGCCATCGCGTCTTCGGCGACACGGGTCAGCCGGTGGGTCCAGCCGATGGTCTGGTTCAGCGCATGCAACGCTCCGCTGGCCGCAGGGTCGTCGAGATTGTACGAGGCGGGTGTCAGGTTGCCCATATCCTTGACGGGATGGCTGAGGTCGACAAGTGCGTCGGCCAGACCGGCCGTGCGAAACGCGTCCGGGCCCATCAAACAGCCAGTGCGACGTTTGCCGCTGTCCACAGGAGCGCCGATCAGAATACAGGATTTTGGTTTCATGCTGGCCTCGTTTGGGTGTGTTGGGCCAGTATCGTGCAATATGTGTTGTAAAACAGGGTAATATTTGCGCATAATGGCAATCATTTTATCAAAACGGTAAGGTCATATGGACAAAACGGACGAACGATTGATTGCTGCGTTGCGCCACGATGCACGCGCGTCGCTGTCTGATCTGGCGATTGCGCTGACCCTGTCACGTGCCACAGTGCGGGCGCGGATCGAACGGATGAAGCAGCGCGGTGATGTGCTGGGGTTCACAGTTGTCATGAAGCAGGACATTTTGCGTGATCCGGTGCGAGGGCTGATGATGATCGGCATCGAAGGGCGCGGCACCGAACGCATTATTCGTCAGCTTCAGGGGTTAGCCGAGGTGCGGGCGGTGCATTCGACCAATGGGCGCTGGGATGTGATAGTAGAGCTGGGGACCGAGACACTGGAACTGCTGGATGCAGCATTGGCGAAAATTCGGCGGTTTGATGGGGTGTCTACAAGTGAAACCAGTTTGCTGCTGGCAACGCGGAAAGCGGTTTGATTATCAAGGTGGCTTTGCAGCCCGGTGGAATGAAGCAAAAATTCAGCTAACTCTTTGAAAACCTCAGGTGGAATCAAATCAGTCCCGTGTTGCCGCGGCCAGCCAGATCAAAGCCAATCCAAACGATGCAATCGCGTTCCAGCTGGCCATGGATAAGGTGAACATCTCCCATGGGACATCATCGCAGCGGACCAGTGGGGCAGACATGATCTGGTTCATCAGCTCTTTGGCGCTTAGGTTTCCTATGGGACCGGATGTGCAGGAGGTCGGACCTTCCCACCAGCTGCGCTCGACTCCGGTGTGATACAGCCCAATGGCGGATGTGGTCAGGGCGGCCAAAGCGCCAAGCAGGGGCAGGGCGCGACCCGGAACCCAAAGGGCGATGGCCCCGATCAGGATTGCAGCCGCGTGCGGATAGCGTTGCCAGAGGCAAAGTTTACACGGTGGCATGTTGCCAATGTACTGAAAGGCAAAGGCTCCAAGCAGCATGAGTATGGAACCACTGGCGGCGGTCAGGATCAGATGGTTACGGGTCATAGAATTTTATCACCATAAAGCCGCCAATCAGCAGCAGGACAAACAGGGTGAACATTATACCCAACCGCTTTTCAATGAAATCACGAATAGGTGGACCAAACGCCCAAAGCAGCCAGGCGACGATATAAAACCGGAACGCACGGGCAATGATCGAAGTCGCAACAAAGGTGGCAAACGGCATGCCGGTCCAGCCGGACATGATGGTGATCACCTTGTAGGGGAACGGCGTTATTCCGGCGGTCAGCACGGCCCAGAACCCGAAATCGTTGAAACGCGTGTTGAATTCGGCAACGGCGGCGCCTTTGCCCATTGCTGTCAGGATCGGAGAGCCGATGCTGTCAAACGCAAAGGCTCCGATGGCATAGCCCAACATGCCGCCGATGACCGAGGCCACCAGCGCCACCGTAGCAATCAGCCATGCGCGCGACGGGCGGGCCAAAATCATCGGGATCATCAGAACGTCAGGCGGGATCGGAAAAACCGAGCTTTCCAGAAAGGCGATAAACGCCAATGCCCAAAGCGCATGGGGGTGATCGGCAAGGCGCATGGTCCAATCGTATAAACGCTGTATCATTATCGCGGGTCCACACCTGTCTGCCGGGTTTCGAGGTCGATAAGGCAAAACCACGCCGTGCCACGCAGGTCAACCAAAGCCGCAAAATTCGTCAGGTGTTGCAATTGGGTGTTTTTGGCTCTGGACGTCATCGCATACTGGCGTTACATGCAACCGGCGTGCCCAAGTGGCGGAATGGTAGACGCAGGGGATTCAAAATCCCCCGTCCTAACGGATGTGTCGGTTCGAGTCCGACCTTGGGTACCAATAT
>JAHRVZ010000117.1 GCA_019090405.1 Paracoccaceae bacterium | reverse complement strand
GCCAAAGCGGCTATGAACAAAGAGGCGGGGCGACATGTTTAATACGATCCTGATTGCAAACCGAGGTGAAATTGCCTGTCGCGTGATGGACACCGCGCAGTCAATGGGTGTGCGGTGTGTGGCGGTTTATTCGGATGCGGATGCATCTGCGCGCCATGTGGAAATGGCGGATGCGGCGGTGCATATTGGTGGGGCGGCTCCGGCTGACAGCTATCTGCGCGGCGATGTGATCATTCAGGCGGCGCTGGAGAGTGGCGCGCAGGCGATCCATCCGGGCTATGGGTTTCTGTCTGAAAATCCGGAATTTGTCGATGCGGTTGTCGCTGCCGGGCTGGTCTTTATTGGCCCCTCGGCTGACGCGATCCGGGCGATGGGTCTGAAAGATGCGGCCAAGGTTCTGATGGAAAAGGCTGGTGTGCCGGTGGTGCCGGGTTATCATGGTAAAAATCAGGATGGCGCGTATCTGGCTGAACAGGCAGGGAAAATTGGTTATCCGGTACTGATCAAGGCGGTTGCCGGTGGTGGCGGAAAAGGCATGCGGCTGGTTGAAGCCGCCGCAGACTTTGCCGAGGCGCTGGAAAGTGCGCAAAGCGAGGCGCGCAATGCCTTTGGCAATGATGCGGTATTGGTCGAGAAATTCGTGACCAAACCCCGCCATATCGAAATTCAGGTGTTTGGGGACGGCACAGATGCGGTGCATTTGTTTGAACGTGATTGTTCGCTGCAGCGGCGTCATCAAAAGGTGATCGAAGAGGCTCCGGCGCCAGGCATGACCGAAGTTATGCGCGAAGCGATGGGGCAGGCGGGTGTGCGCGCGGCCGAGTCGATTGGTTATTCCGGGGCCGGAACGGTTGAATTCATCGTTGATGGATCGGATGGGCTGCATCCTGACAAGTTCTGGTTCATGGAAATGAACACGCGATTGCAGGTTGAACATCCTGTGACCGAGGCGGTTACCGGCGTCGATTTGGTCGAATGGCAATTGCGCGTTGCTGCGGGTGAAAAGCTGCCTATGGCGCAAAGTGATCTGTCAATTACGGGGCATGCTTTTGAGGCGAGAATATATGCCGAAGATGTGCCCAAAGGGTTTTTGCCTGCAACCGGGACTTTAACGCATTTGCAATTCCCAAAGACCGCGCGTGTTGATACCGGAGTGCGCGAAGGTGACGTCATAAGCCCTTGGTATGACCCGATGATTGCCAAGCTGACCGTGCACGGAGCAACACGTGGTGCGGCGCTGAATCAGTTAGAGCGGGCTTTGCGTTGGACAGATATTGGGGGGCTGGTGACGAATGTCTCTTTCCTGAGTGTGCTGTCTGCGCAGTCGGAATTTGTCGCGGGAACTATGGATACCAGTTTGATCGAGCGTCAGATTGAATCCCTGACATCGGCACCCATAGCGTGCACCAAAGCCCGTTCAATCGCAGCTTTGGGGGCATTGGGATTGGGCGATGGTGCCGCCGAGATGGGCGGATTCACGTTATGGGATGGGCAAACCGTGACAGTCGCAATGGTGCATCATGAGCAAGAAATTTCCGCAAGGGTGTCGGTGTTGGCCCCTGAGATGTTTGATGTATCACTGGATGATGTGACGCACCGCGTTGAACGGCGCGGCGGTATCTGGTGGGTTGATGCCACCAAGGTGCAGGCGCGGATTGCCCGGTCGGGTGACGAAGTGACAGTTTTCTGGGGCAATGGTTATCGTTTTCATGTCGTTGATCCGCTGGATCGTGCCACCGGTGCGCATGGCGATGGCAATCTGATCGAGGCACCAATGCCGGGGTTGGTGAAGGCGGTATTTGCCAAAGCCGGGCAGGCGGTGGCCGAAGGTGATCGGCTGGCAGTGCTTGAGGCGATGAAGATGGAGCATGCTTTGTTGGCGGCGCGCGATGGTGTGGTGGCCGAGGTATTGGTTGCTGCCGGCGATCAGGTCGAGGCCGGAGCGGCCTTGATCCGGCTTGAGGAGACCTGAGGCGTTTCAGGCTTGCTTGGGCGGTGCAGGGCTGTGATGGTTGGATTTGAGTATTTGGAACGAGAAGAAATTGGGGATTGCAGGATGAACGAGCGAGTCGAGATATTTGAGGTTGGACCGCGTGACGGTTTGCAAAACGAAGCGAGAGAGATTCCTGTGTCTGAGAAAATCGCGCTTGTCGATTGTCTGAGTCGTGCCGGATTTTCGCGTATTGAAATGGCCAGTTTTGTCAGTCCAAAATGGGTGCCGCAGATGGCGGGCAGTGGTGAGGTGCTGACAGGAATAGTGCGCGCCCCGGGTGTGCGCTATGCCGCGCTGACACCGAATATGCGCGGGTATGAGGATGCTTTGGCAGCCAAGGCCGATGAGATTTCGGTCTTTGCCTCGGCCAGCGAAGGGTTTTCCAAGGCCAATATCAATGCCTCGATTGAACAGTCGATTGCGCGGTTTGAACCGATTTTGGAAGCGGCGCGCCATATTGATTTGCCGGTTCGGGGTTATGTTTCCTGTGTCACCGATTGTCCGTTCGATGGACCTACCCCGCCAGAAAAAGTGGCCGAAGTTGCAGATAAGCTATTTAGCATGGGCTGTTATGAGGTGTCGTTGGGCGATACTCTGGGGCAGGCGACTCCAAGTAGTATTGCGGCGATGTTGCTGGCGGTGCTGGAACGGGTGCCGGCAGGGCGAATTGCCGGGCATTACCACGACACCGCAGGGCGAGCATTGGACAATATTGACGCTTCGCTGGCATTGGGAGTGCGGGTGTTTGACGCTGCTGTTGGCGGCTTGGGTGGCTGTCCTTATGCGCCCGGCGCGGCGGGAAATGTGGCGACAGAGTTGGTCGCAGATCATTTGCAGCGGTTGGGGTATGACACTGGACTGGATATGGCCATCGTACAGCAAGCCGCAGAGATGGCGCAAGCCATGCGGGGCGTCTGAGCCGACGTATCAAACGTTGACAATTGAGACTGATCCGCGAGGGCCACCTAGCTGAACCTGAGGCGCGGTTTGTACAGGCACGCAAGTTGGCCGAGATTTTGCAGGCGTATAATACGCAGCCCAAGCCACTGATCAGAGCGATTCCGGGCCTGTCACGGAGCCTTAGTTTGCGAATCCGTAATCGGCCTGTGTTGTGATTTGGTATCGGGGGATAGCAATTGCTGCTTTAAGTCTCAAATAACGCAGGATTGTTTCAATCTGACGCGCCTACCCCCGTTGACGCTATGGGCACGCGGGGGTAGACAAATCGCCAAGTCAACACGCCAATTGACGGCGCGCTGAATATTGCGCGCAGAAAAGGAGCTGCTCTTGGAAGAGATGTTGCGGGAATACCTCCCAATCATGGTGTTTTTAGCCGTTGCTATCGGTCTTGGCCT
>JAHRVZ010000116.1 GCA_019090405.1 Paracoccaceae bacterium | reverse complement strand
GCCACCAAAAACGCCAGTTCCAGCGATTGGCTGGCGTTAAGGCGTGGATCACAGGCCGTATGATAGCGATCTGACAGGTCTTCGTCGCTGACGGCCCTTACACCACCGGTGCATTCGGTTACGTCTTGCCCGGTCATCTCGAAATGCACGCCGCCCGGGATTGTGCCCTCGGCCTTGTGGATGCCAAAGAATTCACGCACCTCTCGCAGCACGCTTTCAAAGGGCCGGGTTTTATAGCCGGTTGACGATTTGATCGTGTTGCCGTGCATCGCATCACAGGTCCACAGAACATTCGCGCCCTCTTCCTTGACCGCCTGAATAAGCCGCGGCAGGTTATCGCCGACCTTGCCCGCACCAAAACGGGCAATCAGCGTCAGGCGTCCCTCTTCGTTGTCAGGGTTCAGCTTGGCCATCAGTGCCTTCAGATCATCCGCCGTCATGCTTGGCCCACACTTCAGGCCAATCGGATTCAGTACACCGCTGCAAAATTCAACATGCGCACCGCCTGGCTGACGCGTGCGATCACCGATCCAGATCAGGTGGCCCGACCCGGCCAGCCATTTTCCTGATGTCGAATCAAGGCGGGTTAACGCCTCTTCGTATTCCAGCAGCAGGCTTTCATGGCTGGTATAGAAATCAACCGTCTGCAACGTGTGTGCCGTATCCTGATTGACCCCGGCTGCCGTCATAAAGTCCAGAGCATCCGTCATCCGTTTGGCAAGTTCACGATACTCCGCCGCCCGATCGCTTTCGGTAAAGCCAAGCGTCCAGCTGTGCACCTGATGCACGTCCGCATAGCCGCCCGTTGAAAACGCACGCAACAGATTCAGGGTTGCCGCCGCCTGCGTATAAGCCTGCAACATCTTGGTTGGATCCGGAATGCGACCCTTTTCGGTGAATTCCAATTCGTTGATGATGTCACCGCGATAGCTTGGCAGTTCCACGCCATCAATCACTTCGGTGGGGGCGCTGCGTGGCTTGGCGAACTGCCCGGCCATGCGGCCCAGTTTGATCACCGGCACCTTGGCGCCATAGGTCAGCACCATCGCCATTTGCAGCATCACTTTGAACGTGTCGCGAATTGCGTCGGCGCTAAATTGCTCAAAGCTCTCGGCGCAATCGCCACCTTGCAACAAGAACGCTTCGCCGCGCGATGCTGCCGCCAGTTGTTCTTTTAGTCGGCGGGCCTCGCCTGCAAAAACCAACGGTGGATAATACGACAATTTGGCTTCGACTGCATTCAATGCTGCGGCATCGGTATAGTCGGGCATCTGTACCCGAGGTTTAGCGCGCCAGTTCGATTTTTGCCAATTCGTCATAGTCTTTCTCTCCGTTGGTGAAACGTGATTGTTTCACAGATCGCCTCTATACAAAATCATTGAGCAACTGACCATATCGAATTGAAGTCTCTTGACGTTACAAAAAAGGTCTGGGCAAGGTCACATTACGTCACTGGTTTCAATCCGGCTGGCGTCACCGGTTTAGGGATAATTGCGCCATGCAAGAGCAACGCCAAGTTGTCGATGTGGACAACAAATCTGGCAAAGCCAAAAGATATGTGTTTGTGCTGTTAAGCCAGTTCTCGATGCTGTCGTTTGCGTCGGCCATCGAATGCCTGCGCATCGCAAATCGGATGGCTGGAAAAGAGCTGTATATCTGGCATATCATCGGCGAAGGCGGGGAATTTGTATCCTGTTCCACCGGCACCACGTTTAAGCTCGACGATGATCTGGTCGAGCTTATGCGCGATGACACGATCCTGATTTGCGGTGGAATCGATGTGCAACACGCCACAACAAAACGTCTTTTGGGCTGGATGCGGCGTGAATCGCGCAAAGGTCTGGCGATTGGCGGACTTTGTACGGCGGCCTATTGTTTGGCCAAAGCTGGGTTGCTGGACGGCAAGAAGGCAACGATCCACTGGGAGAATCAGGACAGTTTTGTAGAAGAATTCGAAAACGTCGAGCTGACCAAATCGGTGTTTGTCGTGGATGGAAACAAAATGAGCACCGCGGGCGGCACATCGTCAATTGATTTGATGCTGAAACTGATCGCTGATGAACATAGCGAAGAACTGGCCAATTCGGTGGCAGATCAGATGATCTATTCGTCAATTCGCACAGATCAGGACACCCAGCGCCTGTCAGTGCCAACCCGAATCGGCGTGCGCCATCCGAAACTAAGTCAGGTTATCCAGATGATGGAGGCCAACATCGAAGAGCCGATAAGCCCATCCGTTCTGGCCAAAGAGGTCGGCATGTCGACCCGGCAGCTTGAGCGTCTGTTCCGCCGCTATCTTAACCGCTCGCCCAAACGCTATTACATGGAGATGCGCCTGCAAAAGGCCCGAAATTTGCTGATGCAAACCGATATGAGCGTGATTAACGTGGCTTTGGCCTGCGGATTTGCCAGCCCGTCGCATTTTTCAAAATGCTACCGGTCGCATTACGACACCACGCCCTACCGCGAACGCGGCAGTCACGCAGCACGGCTTTCCATATAAAGCGAACCTGAAAATTGGTCATTAACTTATGGAAATTGGTGTCAAATATGGAACTGAACGATACCAGACGATCCTTGCGATCACATCGGTGAGAGTCGGTAAATCGCGCCATGCCCCTCGGACATGAACCAGATAGACCCATCCGGCGCTTCCGCGATGTCACGCACGCGCTGGGTCTGCGCGTCCTCTATGCGTTCGACTTCGTGCATCGGGGCACCGTCCAGTCTACTGATGTAGTCGAATTTGAGCGATCCAACAAAGGCATTCCCGCGCCACTGCGGCCATAGCTTTCCGGAATAGATCATCATACCTGCGGGCGCGATGGACGGATCCCAATAATAAACCGGTTGCTGCATGCCCGGCTTTGCGGTGCCAACACCAATTTTTGCACCTGAATAATGTCGCCCATAAGAAATCACCGGCCAGCCATAGTTCGCGCCTTTTTTAATGCGGTTGATTTCATCACCACCCTTTGCCCCATGTTCTGAAACCCAAAGATTACCCCGCGCATCCAATGCGGCCCCTTGTGGGTTTCGATGCCCATATGACCAGATTTCCGGGCGTATCCCGCTCTGGTCTGCAAACGGATTGTCCTTTGGCACCGAACCATCGCGATTTATGCGAATGATACTGCCGGTATGGCCAGTTTGATCCTGTGCGGCATCTCTTTCACCGCGCTCTCCCAAGGTTACAAACAACCGACCATCGCGTGCCTCGACCAGTCGACTGCCAAAATGGCGATTGGAGGTCGAGACCGGCGAGGCCACAAATATTGTGCGCAGATTGCCCAACGACCGACCATCGCGACTTAGCTGACCGACGGCCACCGCCGTGGCCGAGCCGCCTTTTTGTTTGCTTGCGTAGGACAAAAACACTTCGCGGCTGGTGGCGAAATCACGCGGGATCATCACGTCAAGCAGACCGCCCTGCCCTTTGGCCACCACTTTGGGAGCATTACCAACCCGGATTGCCGTGCCGTTTGAAACATAAAG
>JAHRVZ010000115.1 GCA_019090405.1 Paracoccaceae bacterium | reverse complement strand
TT
This sequence comes from Paracoccaceae bacterium, assembly GCA_019090405.1. Lineage (GTDB taxonomy): Bacteria > Pseudomonadota > Alphaproteobacteria > Rhodobacterales > Rhodobacteraceae > NORP181. The sequence goes on along the minus strand of JAHRVZ010000115.1, from coordinate 7,419 downwards.
GCGCCAAAATGCCGACGCAGAAGGTGCGACGCTTGAGGAAATAGCCACGCCAGACACCGAAGGTCGCGAATTGCTGGTGAAGGTCGCCGAACGTTTCGGGCTGTCTGCGCGCGGGTATCACCGGGTTTTGCGTGTGGCGCGCACCATTGCAGATCTGGATCACTCGGCGGATGTACGTCGCCCGCATGTGGCCGAAGCTCTTAGTTTTAGGCTGTCGATGGCGACTGCTGTTTGATCCAGTCAGCCAGTTCGATCAAAGTTGCATCGGCTTCGGGCAACAGGCGTTGAAAAATCGGCCAGACATGAGGCAAATCTTCAGTAATGTTTTCACGAACACCGACACCTTGCTCTCGCATTCGCGCAGCCAAGCGGCGGGTGTCATCCAACAATATTTCTGTATCCCCCGCATAAAGGCATACATTCGGTGCACCGCTGAAATCCGCAAACAAAGGCGATGCAAACGGGTTGGTCGCATCTGCCCCCTGTAAAAACAAATCTGCCATTTCTGTGCAGCGCGACGCTGGCAGTACAACGTCGGATTTTGCATTCATACGTATCGATTCCCCTGAAAATGTCATGTCCGTTAACGGAGAAAAGGCAAAAACACCTGCGGGTTTCGGCGCATTACGCGCGATGATATCTGCCAATAAGGACAGCACCAAACCACCACCAGCGCTATCGCCGCCCATGATGATCTGATCGGCGGGAACCCCCGATGCCAGTAAACCATGGTATGCGGTGCGCGCATCATCTAACGCTGCCGGAAACGAATGTTCCGGAGCAAGGCGATAGGTTGGCAAACAAGCGCGCATTTTGGTCAGCCCAGCAAGCCGGGCAAGCATGGCCCGGTGGGTACGAGGACTGCCGAACACATACCCGCCGCCATGAAAGTACAGCAAAACACCCGGCCCTACATCAGAACCAACCTGTATCCACTGAACAGGTACACCCAGATCACCTTTCTCAAATCGCGTATCGCGCGGCGGGTGAAACAACACCCGCGCACTGAATTCGAACCCCAAGCGCAGTTTCTCGGGGTCGGTCTCTCGCGCCAGTCGTCTTTTTTCGGTGTGGCGCAGAAGAAAATTCAGAATTTTCTTGCGTCGGCTCATGCTCGGCGTGCTTCGATAGCCACCCAGATTTTCTCGGCGATATTTACGCCATCAAAGCGCTCTAACTCTTGAATGCCCGTAGGCGAGGTCACGTTGATCTCTGTCAGGTAATCCCCGATCACATCAATTCCGACAAAAACCTGCCCTTTTTCACGCAAAAGCGGTCCTATGGCAGCGCATATCTCAAGGTCACGTTTAGACAGGCCTATCTTTTCCGGACGCCCGCCAACATGCATGTTTGACCGGGTTTCTCCCGCAGCGGGAACGCGATTGATGGCCCCAACCGGATCGCCATCAACAAGAATCACCCGTTTGTCGCCATTGCTTACATCCGGCAGAAACTTCTGCACGATCAGGGGTTCGCGTGAAAATGACGTAAACAGTTCATGCAACGAAGTCAGGTTGCGATCATTGCGATCAAGGCGAAACACTCCTGCACCGCCATTGCCATAAAGTGGTTTCAGAATGACATCGCCATGTTTGGCTTTGAATGCCTTGATGGTCTCCAGATCACGGGCAATTGTGGTGGGCGGGGTCAGGTCTGGAAAATCCAGCACAAGCAGCTTTTCCGGGTAATTGCGAACCCAAAAAGGATCGTTCACCACCAAAGTTCCGGGGGCCAACCGGTCCAAAATATGGGTGGATGTGATGTAATTCATGTCAAACGGCGGATCCTGACGCAGCCACACAACATCCATCTCGCCCAGATCAACTTCGCGTTCCTCGCCCAGAATTGCCGGCGTTCCGGCAACACGCTGAACCGTCATGTCCTGACCGCGTGCGGTGATCCGCCCCTCTTGATAGGCTAACATATTGGGGCTGTAGTAAAACAGGGTATGCCCCCGTTTTTGCGCCTCTTCAGCCAGCCGAAAGCTGCTGTCAGCATTGATGTCGACAAAGTCGATCGGGTCCATCTGAAAGGCTATTTTCATTGCGAGGTTCCTAAGCTTTGGAAGAATACATGGCCTAGGCAAGCAAAGGATTCAATGGGGATCAATCATGCCCAAACGCATTCTCGATTATTTGAAAGTCACCAGCCTGATTCACCAAAGCCACATCAAAACGTACATTTGTTAGCTGTCCATTGGGTTCGTCAGCCAGAAAATATTCCGCCGATGCATAAATACGCGCCATCTGGCGGCGACTAAGGCGTTCGGCTGCTCGGGCAAAATCACGGCTTTGTTTGACTTCAACAAAAACCAGATTTCCACCTTCACGGGTGATCAGATCAATTTCACCACCCGGTCCCCGCCAACGGCGGCGCGCGATCGCAAATCCACGACGTTCATAGTCTTGCGCGATCCGGTTTTCGGCGGAAACCCCTGTGTGATAACACATTTGACGCGAGGCTTTTGTGCGAGCCATATCAATCCTTTCCAAATTTCAACGCCATTTGATAAAGCGTTCGCCGTGGAATTTCGTGCATTTTCGACACCAAATCCGCCGCGTCCTTGACCGAATGGGTCTTTAGCGCTGTTCTTAAATCCGTTTCTACATCCGCGTCGTTAACAGGCCCTGAACGAGAGCGATCAATAATCAGGACAATTTCACCTTTTACTGGCGCGCCTGCCAAATTTTCGGCCAGTTCCGCCAATGTCCCGCGCCGAACCTCTTCGAATTTCTTGGTTAACTCACGACACATTGCAGCCGACCGATCCGCGCCCAAAACCAGCGCCATATCGGCCAAAGACGCCGCCACACGTTTAGGGGATTCATAGATGACCAAGGTTCCGGGAATTGAGCGCAACACCTCAAGGCGGGCTTTTCGGGCGGCGCTGGCATTTGGCAAAAAGCCCGCAAAAAAGAAAGCGTCGGTCGGCAAACCGGCCAATGTCAAAGCCGTCAAAACCGCCGATGCTCCGGGGGCTGCTGTCACCAGATGCCCGGCATCTGATGCGGCTTTGCCCAGATCATACCCCGGATCAGCAATAAGCGGCATTCCCGCCTCTGAAGCATAGGCAACCGATTTCCCTTCGGCCAGCGCTGCAATCAGCCGGTCACGTGATCCTTCGCCGCTGTGGTCGTGATAGGAAAATACCCGCCGGCCGTTCAAGGGAACTCCGTGAATTTCCATCAAACGACGCAAACTTCGGGTATCTTCCGCAGCGATCACATCTGCGGATGCAAGAATATCCAATGCGCGCAATGTTATGTCCCGTGCCGTACCTATCGGAGTGGCGACAAAGTACAATCCGGGGGACAATCTGATATTTTGGTGATTCAACGCTGGACCCGCCTATCTTGACGTTTATTATGTCCAGAGTATCAGAACAGCGGCAGCACGCCGCTATCATTTCGCCGGACGAGGTATTTTCAGTGTCTATTTTTGCCGTTTTCATGCGGGCTCGCAAGATCACTTTTCTTGGTCTGGGCCTTTTGGTTGCCACATTGCTAAGCGCTTGTCAGCCCAGTTCGATGGGCGGAGGCGGGCCAACAATTGATACATCCAAGCCAGTGCCTGTGGCATTGCTTGTCCCAACGGGGTCGGTTCAACCGGGTGATTCCGTTTTGGCACAAAGTCTGGAAAACGCGGCGCGACTGGCAATTGGTGATTTGCAGGGCGTCGTAATTGACCTGCGGGTGTATGATACCGCCGGAAACGCCGAAACCGCGGCATCGGTCGCAACACAAGCCGTGAACGATGGCGCGCGGATTATTTTGGGCCCGGTTTATGCGTCTTCTGCAAACGCTGTCGGGCTGGCCGTGCGTGGGCGTGACATCAACGTTCTTTCGTTTTCCAACAACACAACAATTGCTGGCGGCAACGTCTTTGTCCTTGGGCCAACATTCGAAAACACCGCCAACCGACTGTCGCGATACGCGGCCCAGCGCGGCAAAGGGAATATGGTTGTTGTGCATGGCACCGACATCGCTGGTGATCTTGGCCGAAGTGCAATCCAAAACGCGGCGGGACCAAACGGTGCCTCGGTGGCTGGAACCGTGCAGTATGAATTGTCCCAACAAGGTGTCATCAACTCAATCCCGCAAATCCGCGATACCATTGCCAATACCGGGGCAAATTCGATTTTCCTGACATCGACAACTGCCGGTGCGCTGCCATTGCTGACCCAATTGCTGCCCGAAGCCGGCGTTTCACCCGTCGATGTCCAGTATATAGGCCTGACCCGTTGGGATATACCTGCGCAAACACTTGAGCTTCCTGGCGTGCAAGGGGGCTGGTTTGCGCTGCCTGATCCGGTTAAGTCGCAACAATTCCGAACGCGATACTCTGCTGCATATGGCGGTGTTCCGCATCCGATTGGGGGGCTGGCCTATGATGGGATCGCCGCAATTGGCGCCCTTGTCGGAGCTGGCAAATCCGATGCGCTGACCGGGGCCGCGCTGACTCAGGGCGCTGGATTTCAAGGCGTCGGGGGCATCTTCCGTTTGCTGCCGGGCGGTACAAATCAACGAGGTCTGGCCGTTGCCACGATCCAGAACAGACAGGTGGTTGTGATTGACCCTGCTCCGACAAGCTTCTCCGGCGCCGGTTCCTGATCCGGCCGACGTCTTTCTCTCGCTGACGCCTTCGGGTGTTCTGATAGATGACGAAGCGGCAATATTTGATGTTGCCGAAATCTGCGACCGCATAGTGGCCGCGGCCCGGGAATCGACGGATAACACCGAACTTCGCCACGAAACCGTGCGCATTCTGGACATGGCAAATAAGCAGGGCCGCGCAGCCATTGCCAAAGCTTACGCCGACCAGCCTTTTGCTGCACGCCCGCTGACGCGATCCTATACATTTTTGACTGACGGATTGATAAAAACCGCCCTATATGTCGCAACCACCTATCTTCACCCGGCCCCCAACCCAACATCTGCCGAACGCATTGCGGTGATTGCAGTTGGCGGTTATGGCCGGGGCGAAATGGCTCCGTTTTCGGATGTCGATCTGCTGTTCCTGACGCCTTATAAAATCACCGCTTGGGCCGAAAGCGTCATTGAATCGACGCTCTACATTCTGTGGGATCTAAAGCTAAAAGTCGGCCATGCCAGCCGTACCATTGCCGACTGCCTACGCCTGGGCGAAGAAGATTTTACCATTCGCACTGCCATGCTGGAACATCGCCTTTTGTCAGGAGATGAAGAACTGGCTGTGGAATTGGGCGAGCAGTTGCAATCCAATCTGTTCGCAGGAACCGAGCGCGAATTCATCGCCGCAAAACTTGAAGAACGAGGGATCAGGCATAGAAAGCAAGGTCTGAGGTATCAGGTCGAACCGAATGTCAAAGAAGGCAAAGGTGGGCTGCGTGATCTGCAATCTTTGTTCTGGATCGCCAAATACATCCATGGTGTAAGAAACACTGCGGAATTGGTTCCACTAGGTGTGTTTCGCCCCGAAGAATTCGATCTGTTTATTCAGGCCGAGGACTTTCTGTGGGCCGTTCGTTCACATCTACATCTGGCGTCTAACCGCGCCACCGAACAGCTGACCTTTGACATGCAGGTCGAAGTGGCCGAACGTATGGGATTCAAAGACCGGGCAGGACGGCGCGGTGTTGAAATTTTCATGCAGGACTATTTCCGCCATGCCACATCAGTAGGCGATTTGACCCGCATTTTTCTGACCAAGCTAGAGGCGACACATCTTAAGTCTGAACCCCTGTTGCAGCGCATACTCCGGCGCAAACCGAAGGTAAAACAGGGCTATATGGTTGTCCACAACAGGCTGGATATTGCCGACCCCGACACCTTTCTGAACGACAAACTGAACATCCTGCGCCTGTTCGAAGAAGGGCTGCGGACCGGAATGTTAATCCATCCGGATGCCATGCGTCTGGTCACGGCCAACCTGCCCCTGATCGACGACACTATGCGCAAGAATCCCGAAGCCCAGCGCATTTTCCTGGATCTGATGCTGAAACACGGCAATCCGGAACGGGCATTGCACCGGATGAATGAATTGGGTGTGCTGTCCGCTTTTGTTCCTGAATTCCAACCCATCGTGGCAATGATGCAGTTCAATATGTATCACAGTTATACTGTGGACGAACATACCATCCAGTGTATCGCCAACCTTGCCCAAATCGAAAAGAACGAACTGGTCGAGGAACTTCCGGTCGCGTCAGGCATCCTTAAGCGTGGGGTCAATCGCAAAGTGATTTATGTGGCGCTGCTGTTGCATGACATTGCCAAGGGTCGCCCCGAAGACCATTCGATCCTTGGCGCAAAAATGGCCCGCAAGATTGCGCCGCGATTGGGGCTGAACAAGCAGGATTGCGAAACTGTCGAATGGCTGATCCGGTATCATCTGCTGATGTCAGACACCGCGCAGAAACGTGACATTGCCGACCCGCGCACCGTGCGCGATTTTGCCAAGGCCGTGCAAACGGTCAAGCGGCTTGATCTGCTGACTGTGCTGACGGTCTGCGACATTCGAGGCGTTGGTCCGGACACCTGGAACAATTGGAAAGCTGCGTTAATCCGTGCGCTTTATCGCCAAACCAAGCGCGCGCTTCAAACCGGCATGGAAGACCTGAACCGCGAAAATCGCGGTACGGTGGCGAAAAAGGCTTTGCGTGCTGCTCTGCCAGACTGGACCAAGGCCGAACTCAAGGTCGAGGTTGCCCGACACTACGCGCCTTATTGGCAAGGTTTGCACGTTACTGCGCATGTCGCATTTGCCCGCCTGCTGCGCGATCTCAAGGCGCACGGTGATCCGGGCGAAGTGCTGATTGATTTGCATCCTGACACTGATCGCGACGCAACCCGCGCCTGTATTGTTATGGCGGATCATCCCGGCATTTTTGCCCGTCTCACCGGAGCCTTGGCACTGGTCGGGGCAAACGTGGTCGATGCGCGCAGCTATACCACCAAAGACGGCTATGTCGTCGGTGCGTTTTGGTTGCAGGACAGCGATGGCGCCCCATACGAGGCTTCGCGACTGCCCCGGCTGACCAAAATGATCGACCGAACGCTGAGGGGCGAGATTGTTGCCCGCGACGCGTTGAAATCGCGAGACAAGATCAAGAAACGTGAAAGAGCGTTCAATGTGCCGACCCATGTGGTGTTTGATAATGACGGTTCGGACATCTACACCATCATCGAAGTCGACACCCGAGATCGCCCCGGCCTGCTGTATGATCTGGCGCGTACATTGGCTGCGGTCAATGTCTATGTCGCCAATGCTGTTATTGCGACCTATGGCGAACAGGTGGTTGATACCTTCTATGTGAAAGATATGTTTGGGCTGAAGTATTTCACTGAATCCAAGCAGAAATTCCTTGAAGGAAAACTGCGCGCCGCCATTTCAGAAGGTGCTAAACGGGCCGACAAATAGTCCGTGATCTAAGTCGAGATTACA
>JAHRVZ010000114.1 GCA_019090405.1 Paracoccaceae bacterium | reverse complement strand
TGCGATGAAATCGTCACGGCTTTTCTGGACGATGCCGATTACAGCGAAGAATACGCCTATGCGCCGACCCGCTGGGATGCGCCGTATCAGACGCGCCGCCGGGCCACGGGCTGGGGGCTGTACGGGGCTTTGGGTATTGAAAAGGGCGATACGCAGCGGATGAAGACCCAGCACGCGCGCAATTTCCGCTTTTTTGATGCGCCGGTGGGGATGTTCATCACCATTGATCGCGATCTGGCGGTGGGGTCTTGGGTTGATATAGGCCTGTACCTGCAAACTCTGATGCTGGCGGCGCGGGGGCAGGGGCTGGATTCTTGCCCGCAACAGGCGTTCGCGCGGTTCCATAAGATCATCCAGAAACGACTTGCGATTCCGGCCAATGAAATGGTGGTCTGTGGCTTTGCGCTTGGGTATGCCGACATGAGCGCGCCCGAAAACCACTTTGTCCCAGATCGCGAACCGGTCGAAGGATTTGCGCGTTTTATTGATGATCTGACGCCGCCGGAATAACTGGCAATCACAAGTTGCGGCTCTGATTCGCGCCTGACTCTCGGTTGGAAAAGTCGCTTGGCTTTCGATTGAAAGATTGCCTTAATATCCCGTGGGGCCGACCGAAAACACGACCGGTCAAAACGACTAGGGAGAGATCATGAGAACTCAGGGAATGGACGCATTGTTTTCGCCAAAATCGGTAGCGATTATTGGCGCATCGGGGGATCCAAAGCGGATCGGTGGCCGGCCGGTCGACTATCTTAAGAGATACGGGTTTGGCGGGCCGATCTATCCGATCAATCCAAAGCGGGATGTCGTTCAGGGGCTCAAGGCCTATCCCAGCATTGGCGCTGTTGACGGGTTTGTTGACCTTGCGATCATTGCCATGCCCGCGCCGCTTGCGGTGCAGGCGGTGCGCGATTGCGCCGCCAAGGGCGTGCGCGGCGTGGTTGTCTTTAGCTCGGGTTTTGCCGAGATGGACGCAGACGGCGAGGCGCTGCAGGCGCAGATGGTTGCCATCGCGCAAGAGGCCGGAATGCGGATTGTCGGGCCTAACTGTTTGGGCATCGCCAACGTGCGTGAAAACCTGTTCGCGACCTTTACCACTGGTGTTGAACAGGCTTTGCCCAGTGTTGGTGGGGTTTCCATCGTCAGCCAAAGCGGCGCATTTGGGGCTTTTTGCCTGCAATTGGCGGTTAATCGCGGCATTGGTATCAACCTTTGGTCGACCACTGGAAACTCTTGCGATGTCGATTTTGCCGACAGTCTGGCCTATTGCGCCGAAGACCCCAACACCAAAGTCATCATGGGCTATCTTGAGGGCGCGACCGACCGGGGCCGGTTTCTGGACGCGCTGTCATTAGCGCGTGACCGCGGCAAACCCGTGGTGATGATGAAAGTTGGCCGCAGCGAAGTCGGCGCGGATGCCGCGCAATCGCACACCGCTTCGCTGGCCGGATCAGACGCGATTTATGATGCCGCCCTGCGCCAGTACGGTGTTTACCGCGCCCAATCGGTCGATGACATGCTGGATGCAACATATGCCTGCGCCGCGGGCGGATCGTTCATGAACAGTGACCGGCTTGGGCTGGTCACGGTGTCTGGCGGCGTTGGTGTTCTGATGGCGGACGAGGCCGAAGTACAGGGGCTGGACGTCGCTGCTTTGCCCGAATCATCGCAGGCAAAACTGAAAGAAGCACTGCCATTCGCCGGGGTTCGTAACCCTGTGGACGTGACCGCGCAGATGGTTAACCAGATCGACCTGCTGGAATTGAACATGGATGTGTTGTTTGGCGAGGGCGATTACGACGCTGCGATCATCTTTATGTCCGGTGTCGGTCTGATCAAATCACTAAATGACCAAATTCGTCCAATCCTGAAAAAGATCCGGGCCAAGTATCCCGGTCGCCCGATGATATTTTGTTCTCTGACCAGCCCCGAGGAACGCCAGCTTTACGAAGAGTCCGGATTTCTGGTGTTTGATGAACCAACCCGCGCGGTGCGTGCGCTGGCGGCATTGCGCTTTTTCTCTGAGGCGTTCAAACGTCACAAAGCCGCTGACCCGCTGCCGGAAATCGGGGTCATTCCCGAACTGCCACCTGCCATGGTCAATGAAATCGAAGCCAAGGAAATTCTGGCCAAAACCGGTCTGGGCATTGTCCGCGAAGTTCTGGCCAAAACCCCGGACGAGGCAGCGGATGCTGCACAGGACATCGGTTTTCCGATTGTGGTCAAGATTGCGTCGCCTGACATTCTGCACAAATCAGACATTGGCGGGGTTGTGCTGAACCTGACCAGTAAAGAGGCCGTGCATGAGGCGGCACAATCGGTTCTGACCAATGCCGCCAGCGCCATGCCGGATGCTAAGATCGACGGGATCGTTGTGGCGGAACAGGCGGCTCCGGGGCTTGAGGCGATTGTCGGCGTTACCCGCGATGCGCTGTTTGGTCCGGTGGTGATGTTCGGTCTGGGCGGTGTTCTGGTAGAGGCGCTAGAGGATGTGTCTTTCCGTATCGCTCCGTTTGGGCCGGCCGAGGCCCATCTGATGATCGAAGAAATCCACGGCAAAAAACTGCTGGGGGCGTTTCGTGGCGCGGCGGCGCGTGATGTTGATGCGATTGCTGATGCTCTTTCACGCCTGTCGGTATTCGCGGCGGCGCATCCGGAAACGTTAGAGTCGATTGACGTTAATCCGTTGATTGTCGGCGAGGTTGGCAAAGGCGTTGTTGCGGCGGATGCAGTGATTATTCCGGTAGAAAAATAATCTCAGACACCTGCGAAAAACAAACAGGCCCGCACTAAAATGCGGGCCTGTTATGTCATTCTGGGCCGATAAAATCCTTAGAATCCCATATGATAGCCGCCATTCACGCTTAGGTGTTGGCCGGTGATATAGGATGCCGATTCAGACAGTAGGAAACAGACGGGTTTGGCCACTTCTTCGGGGGTGCTCATCCGGCGCATGGGGATTTGCGCCAGATATTTATCGCGGAATTTGTCGGACCGGATGGTTTCGGTCATCGGTGTTTCGATCATGCCAAAGGCGACGCTGTTGACGCAGACCCCGAATTTTCCCCATTCGCGCGCGGCACACATAGTCAGGCCCAGAACGCCTGATTTCGCGGCTCCATAGTTGATCTGGCCAATGGTGCCTTTACGCCCGGCGTCGGACGAGATGTTGACAATAGCGCGCATGCCCGGCTTTAAAAGTTCCGCCTGTTCTTTGTAATAACGTCCAACGGCCTGAAGACAGGCAAACACGCCCGTCAGGTTGACATTGATGACCTGATCCCATGTTTCACGGGTCATCTTTTCGATCATTGCGGCCCGTACGATGCCGGCATTATTGACCAGCCCGTTGATGTCACCGAACGTATCCAGAGTGAATTTCACCATCTGGTCGGGAAAATCCACATCCCCCACATCGCCCACCAGCG
>JAHRVZ010000113.1 GCA_019090405.1 Paracoccaceae bacterium | reverse complement strand
CTAAGCGACGAATAGGGGTCCTGAAACACCATCTGCGCCTGTTCCTGAAACGCCATGCGCGCGGCTTTGTTCATCTTGTTGACCAGAACTGGCTGGCCTTGTGGATTGCTGCGAAACAGCACTTTGCCACCCTCATCAGGTGGCTCGGCACCAAGAGCAATGCGCGCGGCGGTGGTTTTGCCCGACCCACTTTCGCCAACAATCGCCAGCGTTTTGCCGCGTGGCAGGTTCAGATCGACACCCCGACAGGCATGGATCAGCACCGGATCTTTCCAGCCAGAGCCTGCACGCATGGTATAGGTTTTGTTGACGTTCTTCAGTTGCAGAATAAGATCTTGTTCCGATAACGGCTTAGCAGGCGCGGCCACAGTTGGGATAGACGGAGCTGCATCGAATAATTGTTGGGTATATGGATGGGCCGGCGCGCGCAGCATTGCCGTCGCTGGTCCGGATTCCATCACCCGGCCCTTATTCATGACCACAACTTCTTCGGCCATGTTGGCAACAACACCCAGATCATGGGTCACCAGGATCATCGCCATGCCGGTTTCCTGTTGCAATTCTTTGATCAAACCCAAAACCTGCGCTTGCGTGGTCACATCCAGAGCGGTCGTTGGTTCATCGGCGATCAGCAGGTCAGGCTTTGCCACCATTGCCATTGCAATCATTGCCCGTTGGCGCATTCCGCCGGACAATTCGAACGAGTATGACCCGTAGGCCCGCTCGGGGTCGGGAAAGCCAACCCGTTCAAACTTTTCAAGAACTTTGCGCTTGGCGGCTTTTTCGGACAGGTTCCGGTGCAGCCACAGAACTTCGGCCACCTGATTTCCGATTTTGTGCAAGGGTGACAAAGATCGCATCGGCTCCTGAAAAATCATCGAAACCGTATTGCCACGCACATCGCGCAGTTTGCGTTCGCTCATCGCCGTCAGGTCAAGCGCGCCATCGTTTCCGTTCAGAGTGACGGTTCCGCTTCGGATCTCGGCAATCTTTGGCAGAATTTTCAGAATCGCCCTACAGGTAACTGTCTTGCCCGAGCCGGATTCGCCTACAAGAGCAAGTGTCTGGCCCGGCTGGACCTCAAAATTAACGCCCGAGACAACATTGTGGCCTCGCCCAAATCCGATGCTCAGGTTTTCGACCTTTAACAACGGGGCCATCAAATGCCCCCCGCTGGTCGATCAGAAAGCGAAACGGTAAACAACAACATTTCAGACAGCAACTCCCTCGTATGCCAATATACCATCGCTTGGTCCCACCCTCCTAGTCAAACAACTATTTTAATCAATATGATGTCACGATAAAATTACCGCGCAGGATACTCTACACATTGTCCACGATCTTTGGCATGACAGGGCATAGCCGGTTTAAATCGGCGCGTTATAAGCAGGAGTTTTCCGGATGAGTCGCCTTGACCTTTTTATTGACCGAATGGTGTCGCAACGTGCCTGTCTGGATTTTGCCATTGATGCCACTGCCGCGATGACGGGCCCGGTTTTTGAACTGGGTCTGGGTAATGGCCGCACGTTTCACCACATGCGAGAGCACATTGTTGGGCGTGACATTTACGTGTTTGAGCGCGCAGTCGGGTCGCATCCCGATTCAACTCCGGACGCAGAGTTCACCATTCTGGGCGATGTACGCGAGACTTTGGTCCAGACGCTGGAAAAGATGGGGCCAGTGGCCAGCCTGATCCATGCCGATCTGGGCGGGCACAACCGGGCCAAAAATGATGCGTTTGCGCGAATGGTTTCACCCATGGTTGAACCATTGCTTGCCAAAGGAGGGCTAATGGTGGCCAGCGACCGGATGTATTTCGAAACCCTAAGCGAGGTGGCGTTGCCCGATGGCGCGGTTCCAGAGCGTTGTTTCATTTACCGTCGATAGAATTGCCCAAACGTTTTCTTACAAAGAAAACGGACCGGAAAATTTGAAATTTTCCGTTTACCGCTGCATCTGGTCGCGCAAAACCAGAGCGATTCCACCTAGCACCAGAACCGAAGCAATTATCAGTCGGCCAGTGATGGCTTCGGACAGAAACATCACCCCGCCCAAGGATGCAATTATCGGAACTGACAGTTGCAGAATAGAAGCCCGTGCCGTTGTCAAAAGGGGCAACGCCCGAAACCAGATCGCATAGCCACAACCCGACGCCAACGCTCCTGAAGCGACGGCAAGCGCCAATCCTTTGGCTGTGAGCACCTGATCTTGCCAAAACAGAACCATCAGAATCAGCGCAAACGGTACACATAGCAAAAAATTGCTGGCCGTATCCTGCAACGGGTTCTTTGATCCACGTCCAATAACTGAATAGGCTCCCCAAGCGATGCCAGCACCAGCCATTTGCACTGACGCAACCGCATCAGGAGCCTCGGCCCCCGGACTCACAAGATAAACAACCCCAGCCACAGCAACCGCAACACCAAACCATGCCAGAGGAGGGAAAGGTTCTTTCTGAAACAGAGCTATGCTCATCATTGTGAGCTGTACAAACCCAAACAGCACTAATGCGCCGATACCAGCCCCCAACGCAATATAAGCAAAGCAAAACAATACCATATAGGTGAATAGTGCCGAACCCGCAGCCCAGTCTGGCCGCACGCGCAATAGCGCCGGATTGCGCAACACCACCAATACAGCCAGCGTTATTGCGCCAGATACAATACGCACTACGGTGAACGAGACCGCGTCAATATTGGCGTCCAGCAGCGCCATCCGACACAAAACTGAATTGGCGGCAAACGCGACCAAAGCCACAAACGTCGTGCCTATGGTCAGGGTCCGTGATAGAGTTTCACTCACAATCTGTCCTGTCTTGCGTCGTGATGGTCGCAAACTACAAAGGATACAACTGGCCTCGGGGTCAACCTGCCCGCGCAAGAAACCGACAAGGATCACCATGCTTTTTTATGACTGTTCCACCGCTCCCAGCCCGCGCCGTGCCCGGATGTTCATTGCCGAAAAAGGTCTGACCATTGAGACACACGATATTTCCATCGGAAAAGGTGAACAATTATTGCCAGATTTTCTGGCGGTGAATCCACATGCGACATTGCCGGTTCTGATTACTGATGATGGGACAACGCTGACCGAAAATATCGCCATCGCCGGATATCTTGAAGCGATGTTTCCAGAGCCACCCTTAATGGGACATACGCCGGACGAAAAGGCCACTGTGTTGATGTGGAATGCCATCTGTGAACAACAGGGGCTGATGTCGGTGTCCGAAGTTCTGCGCAATTCCAACCCCCGGATGAAAGGTCGTGCTTTGACCGGGCCGGTGAATTTCGACCAGATACCAGAGTTGGCCGACCGGGGCCGTCATCGGATTGATTTGTTTTACACCACCATCGAACAACGGCTGAGTAAAAGCTCGCATTTGGCGCTGGATTGTCTGACCTTGGCCGATATTACAGCTTTTGTCGTCATCGACTTCATGCGCGTTGTAAAAATGCTTATTCCCGAGGAAAACACCGCTACGCGTGCGTGGTTTGAGGCGATCAAAGTCCGGCCAAGCGCGTCCCTCTAGACAGGAATGACCCAACGTTTCTCGGTATCGCTGTTATTCTTTCGGTAAAGTCCAATTAGCAGGCCAGACCGACCATGTTTTCGCTTTGGCCAACGAGTTATATTTAAGGAGAAAACCCATGCCCGAAGCTTATATTGTCAGTGCAACCCGCACCGCTGGTGGTCGCCGCGAAGGCCGTCTTTTTGGCTGGCATCCGGTTGATTTGGCAGCGTCCGTTCTGGACGAAGTCGTTCTGCGCGCTGGAATCGCTCCGGATGCGGTAGACGATGTAATCATGGGCTGCGTGGGTCAGGTGAACGAACAGGGTCAGCATTTTGGCCGCAATGCGGTACTGGCCTCGAACCTTCCGGTGTCGGTCCCTGCCGTAACGATTGATCGCCAGTGCGGGTCTTCTCAGCAATCAATCCATTTTGCGGCGCAGGCGGTCATGTCGGGTGTGCAGGATCTGGTCATCGCAGCAGGCGCCGAAAGCATGAGCCGCGTGCCAATGGGCCAAGCTGGTAAATGGACCAGAGAACCAAAGGCCGGCAGCCCGTCCAGCCCCGGCATCATGGCGAAATATCCGGGTGTGGTTTTCAGCCAGTTCACAGGGGCGGAAATGATTGCCGACAAATGGAACATGGCGCGGACGGAATTGGACGCATTTGCTGTTGAAAGCCACAGGCGGGCAGATATCGCGACCAAAGCCGGGGCGTTTGATGCCGAAATTCTGGGCCTGGACGTTAACATTGACGGCCAAACAGAACGCCACATCCACGATGAAGGCATTCGCGCCGGAGCGACTCTGGAAAGCATTGGATCGGTGCGCACCCTGCTTCCGGATGGCAAAATCACCGCGGCAAACGCCAGCCAGATTTGTGATGGGGCCGCCGCAGTAATGATCGCATCCGAGGCAGCAGTCCGCGAACATAACCTGACCCCTCTGGCGCGCATCCACGCGATGACAGTGACGGGCGGTGATCCGGTTGTCATGCTGGAAGAGCCGCTTTTTGCAACGGACAAAGCGCTGAAACGTGCCGGAATGACCATCGGCGATATTGATCTTTACGAAGTCAACGAAGCCTTTGCCCCGGTTCCTTTGGCATGGTTGAGACACACCGGTGCCGACCCCGAAAAGATGAACGTTAACGGCGGAGCCATTGCGCTGGGCCATCCGTTGGGCGGGTCAGGGGCCAAGTTGATGACAACGCTGGTTTATGCCCTTCGCGCGCGCGGGCTTCGCTATGGATTGCAAACCATGTGCGAAGGTGGCGGACTGGCAAACGTGACAATTGTCGAGGCTCTGTAACAACAACTGCCAACGAACGGATCTAGGCTCCCGCCTATTTCGCCCCCGCCCATTTCGCCGCCGAACGACCGGCTATTCTGCCGGTCGCCAGACACGCGGTTAGCAAATAGCCTCCGGTTGGGGCCTCCCAGTCAAGCATTTCACCGGCACAAAACACGCCCGGTAATTGGGTCAGCATCAGCCCGCCATCCAAGGCGGTCTGCCTGACCCCGCCTGCGGTTGAAATGGCTTCGTCCAAAGGTCGCAGGCCCGCGCAGGTAATTGGCAAAGCCTTAACAAGTTTCGCCAACTCGTCAGGTGATTGCGGCAATGGCCGACCGAACTCTTGTAACAACGCAGTACGCGCCGACCCCAGTTTCAAAGTTTTGCGCAGGTGGTTCGCCCAACTTGATTTACCCCTTGGTCGGGACAGCCGTTTTGCCAGATCATCCGCTGAAATATCCGGCAACAAATCAACAGTAAGGTCTGCACCCTGTCGCACGCCCTTGCTTATCGAATAGATGCCGCCACCTTCCAAACCGCGCTTTGAAATCACCGCTTCACCGCGAGACACCAATGGCCCGGATTTGAACGACACACCTTTTAGCGGCTGGCCCATCACTGGTTTCATGTGATCTGACCACGCGACAACCAGACCAGCGTTGGCAGGTTCAAACGGTGCCAGATCAACGTTCTTTTCAGCCAAAATAGACGCCCACGCCCCGTCTGACCCTAGTCGGGACCAACTGGCACCGCCCAGCGCAAGAACGGTCACATCGGCCTTGACGCTTTGCGGCCCATCTGGCGTATCAAACGCCAATTTCGCCCCGTCCCAACCAACCCAGCGCCAGCGCGTGCGCAACGAAGCGCCCAACCTATCCAGCTGTGCCAACCATGCCCGCAGCAGGGGTGATGCCTTCATCGCAACGGGAAATACCCGCCCGGTCGATCCGGTAAACGTCTTTTGCCCCAACCCTTCGGCCCATTGGCGCACCGCGTTTGGGTCGAACTCAGCGATCATTGGGGCAAGCCAATCGGTGGCCTCGTCATACGCCTTCAGCAAGACTGGCAAGTCTTCAGCTTTGGTCAGGTTCAGCCCGGACTTTCCCGCCATCAGAAATTTGCGCCCAACCGACGGTTTGGCCTCGACCACTGTCACGCTGCACCCGGCCTGTGCCAGTTCCTGCGCCGCCATAAGGCCCGCCGGACCGGAGCCAATAACAACTGCTACAGGTTTCGTCATGTCCTGTCGCCATCACACAAACGCGCAATTTCAGTGGCGATTTTCGGGTCTGCGGCGCAAACGTGTTCTGTCAGATCAGTCGCCACGCGCATCAGATCATTGGACGGAACAATGCGGTCAATCAGGCCAAACTGATAGGCCTCGTCCGCTGTCAATTTTTGGCCGCCCATCAACATCAGTTTGGTTCGTGCCGGGCCGATCAGTTTTGCCATGCGTTTCAGATCAGAGGGTTGTGGCAAATGCCCCAGCTTCATCACCGGATAAAAGAAATTTGCAGTCGGCACCGCAATGCGCAAATCACACGCCAGCGCCATGCCGTTAGCCCCACCCGCTAAAGTACCGTTCAGCGCCGCGATGGTCAGGCCGGGCAAATTAGCAATAGCAGCAGACAGTCGTTCCCACAGATCAGAGGTGGCCAACCCTTCGTTTTGCACCTCGTTCAGATCGGCCCCGGCGCTAAACACCCTGCCAGTACCCGTCAGGATCAGCGCCCGCGCCTGTGTTGCGCTTTCCATGATCTCGACCAGTTCAACCAGCATCGAGCGCTTAATTGAATTGGCCTTTTCCGGACGGTTAATCGTCGCGATCCACAAAGCATCCTGTTTTGTCAGTTCAATCATATCAGGCCAACCCGGTTCCGAATGGTTTCATCGCGCAAACTAATCTCGCTTCCTATAAATTCATCCGCATCCGGCGAACACATCCACAGCAGTGCGCGTGCCGGCCAGTCAGCCGGAATATGATCTTCCCAGGCCATTTCGCTTATTGGGTTAATACCAGACGCCTTGATTTCGCGCTGCATCTGCGTCGCAACTGTTCCCGGCGACAGACCCATTGCACGAATACCGCTTTCGCCTTCTTCGCGGTGCAGGCAATCAGTCAACATCGCCGCCCCCGCCTTTGACGAACAATAATGGCTCCAACCTTCAACCGGGCCATGCGCAGCACCTGAACTGACGGTCAGAATTGTGCCCCCACCAGCCTTTTGCATCACCGGCAAAGCCGCGCGCATACCATAGAAAATACCTTTGAGGTTAACATCAATGGCCTGACCCCAGCCGTCAGGATCAGCAGTCGCCATGCGCGAAATGGGTTCAATTGCACCAGCATTGCCAATCAAAACGTCCAAGCCGCCGAATGTATCCACACAGGCCTGAACTGCGGCTTGAACATCGCCATATTTAGACACGTCTCCGGCGATGGCCAGCGCGCTGATTCCTAGCTCGGCCGCAAGGGTGTGCAGGCTTTCGCGGCTTCGGGCAAACAATGCGACATTGGCACCGTTTGCTGCAAAAACACGCGCTGCTTCTGCGCCAATTCCACGACTCGCTCCGGTTATCAGAACGGTTCTTCCGATCATATCCATGTGTTTGCCTTCAATTAAGCCTATTTAAGCCTGTGGTAATGCGCGCATGGGAAAGCGTCCAGTCCCTTCCCCCTTGACGATGACGCACTTAGGTATGACGATAGCGCGGTAATTTAATGGGAAGGTTTTTCAAATGTCTGTTCCTCTTATGCGTGGCGGTTGCGCTGCGCTAATTTTAGCATTTTCATCGCAAAGCGCATTGGCTGATTTGACAGCAAAAGATGTTTGGTCTGATTGGCAGGGCTATATCACTGATATGGGGTATGAAATTTCCGGGACTGAATCAATGTCCGGGAATACACTTAAAATCAGTGATATGGTTTATACCATCAAAATCCCTGACGAAGACGTAACCATTTCGATCACAACCATCGAAGTATCATTGATCGAAAATGGCGATGGAACCGTCAATATCACTGTCCCCGACTCGCAGGTTATGACGATCGAAGTCGATGCCAAAGATGATGAAAACGTCGAAATCAACCTGAACTACGCGCAAAACGGGCTGGCAATGATCGTGTCCGGTGACCCCAGCGATATGACATATGATTACTCGGCCAAAAGTCTGGAAATTTCGCTCGCCTCGATCGAAGTTGACGGCAACAAGATGCCTGAGGGAATGGCAAAGGCGTTTTTCAATCTGAATGACATCTCGGGTAAAACCAAGATGACATCAGGCACAACAAGGACGAACAGCGCAACCATGACCGCTGCCGGGCTTAACTATGAAGTTTCTGTAAACGACCCTGACAGTGATGGGGCGTTCCACATATCCGGGACATCAGAAAACCTGTCCTCGGAAAGCAATTTCACCATCCCGGAAACAACCGACAGTTCGGATATACGGGCCATGCTGAACAAAGGCATGACCTTTGGCGGTGTGTTTAGTTTCGGACCCGGTTCATATACGATTAACGGTACCGGAGACGGCGAAGAATTTTCGGCTGACGGATCTTCTCAGGGCGGCAGTTTTGATGTCGCAATGGACAAAACCAACCTGACTTATGATTTCAGCATAAATGGGATGACCACGGCCGTCCTATCCAACCAACTGCCATTGCCGGTTTCGTTTGATGTTGCCAAATATGGTCTGAAACTAAACCTGCCTTTAGGTGATACACAGGATCTTCAGGATTTTTCTGCAATGCTGACCCTGCAGGATTTTACCATGGCGGATATGCTGTGGGGCATTTTTGACCCATCAGGGGCGTTGCCACGCGATCCGGCGACCATACTGGTTGATCTTAAGGGTAAGGTACGGGTTCTTGTTGATATGTTTGATCCCAATATCGAAGAGATCATGATGTCTGCCAAAACCCCTCCTGCTGAACTTCATGCTGTGACGTTGAACAACCTGCTGGTTTCCGCCGCCGGGGCAGAATTGTCTGGATCTGGTGATTTCACCTTTGATAACAATGATCTGGCGACTTATGGTGGCTTGCCTGCTCCATCCGGAACGCTTGGCCTGAAATTGGTCGGGGTCAATGGCCTTATGGACAAGCTGGCGGCCATGGGTCTGATTGGTGAACAGGAAGTCATGGGCGCGCGGATGGGCATGGGAATGCTGGCCGTTGCCGGTGAAGGCGATGACACGCTGATCTCAAACATCGAGATGACACCAGACGGCCAAATTCTGGCCAATGGGCAGCGGATCAAATAGCCAAATTTCCCGCAACCAAACGGGATCAAAATATAGAAAGAGGGCCGCAAAGGACGGCCCTCTTTCGCGTGCAGGCCTTGCGGGTGATTAAACCGCGCGATACCTCAGTTCCAAACGCATACTGAAAGGTACCAATGACACAGTCTCTTGCAGATATTAGCCATGCCTTGCTTGATGCCGCCCGCAAAGCCGGGGCAGACACCGCCGATACCATCGTGGCGCAAGGCACATCAATTTCCATAGATGTCCGCGAGGGTAAGCTGGAACAGGCTGAACGGTCCGAAGGCACTGACATTGGTTTGCGGGTTTTGCTGGGCCAGCGTCAGGCAATTGTCTCGGCCTCTGACACCAGTGCCGCCACCATGACAGCGATGGCTGAGCGCGCCGTTGCCATGGCCGCCGAAGCCCCCGAAGACCCCTATGTCGGACTGGCCGATCCTGACCAGTTGGCCCGGGGTTGGGATGTTGAGGCGCTTGAACTTTGTGACCCATCCGATGAACCTGCGCCCGAAGCCCTGCAAAACAGCGCAGCCGAAGCCGAAGCCGCAGGTTTGGCCGTTACTGGCGTCACGCAGGTCCAGTCGGCGGGGGCTGCCTATGGTGCTCAGAAATTTCATATGTCCGCAACCAACGGGTTTTCTGCCGGATACGCGCGAACCAGCCGGTCAATTTCCTGCGTTGCTATTGCCGGAACTGGCACCGGAATGGAGCGCGACTATGACGGTGACATGCGCAGTTTCCAAAACGATCTGCGCAGCGCAACTGATATCGGCGCTAGTGCTGGCAAACGCGCGGTGGAACGTCTGAATGCGCATAAACCCACCACTGGCAGTTTTCCCGTGCTGTTTGACGAACGTATTTCGTCGTCCCTGATTGGCCACCTGCTTGCTGCCAGCAACGGCAGTTCCATCGCGCGCGGGTCGTCGTGGCTGCAGGGTGCTTTGGGCGAGGCGGTGTTGCCTGACGATCTGTCATTGATCGAAGACCCGTTTCGCCCCCGCGTTGCCGGATCGCGCCCATTTGACGCCGAAGGCCTGCCAACACAACGCCGTGCTGTTGTTGAAAACGGTATTCTGACCGGATGGACATTGGATCTGGCCAGCGCCCGACAATTAGATATGGTTTCAACGGCAAACGCCGTGCGGGGGCCATCATCGCCGCCATCACCCGCCAACTGGAATTTGTCTTTGACACAGGGAAACCGCAGCCGAGCCGATCTTATCGCAGATATGGGCACCGGTCTGTTGGTCACATCAATGATTGGCAGCACCATCAACCCGACCACTGGCGATTATTCCCGTGGAGCATCGGGGTTCTGGGTTGAAAACGGCGAAATCACAGGCCCGGTCAATGAATGTACAATCGCCGGCAATCTGCGCGATATGTTGCGTCGGATTGTCCCCGCCAATGACGCCCGCACGCATCTGTCGCGGGTGGTGCCGTCGCTATTGGTCGAAGGGATGACCCTTGCCGGAGCATGATCTTGCCCTGTTGATCGACGCCGCACAGGAAGCCGGGCGCATCGCCACCGGGTTCAGCGGTCCAACCGCGCAAAGTTGGGACAAAGCCGACGGAGCCGGGCCAGTGACCGAGGCCGATCTTGCGGTCAATGCCATGCTCGAAGATCGTCTGCCCAAAGCGCGCCCCGACTATGGCTGGCTTTCCGAAGAAACCGAGGACAACGCCAATCGTTTGTCTAAGGATCGGGTGTTCATTCTTGATCCGATCGACGGCACGCGCAGCTTTATCGCCGGCACCAACACATGGGCCCATTCCTTTGCCGTCGCAGAACAGGGCAGGGCAATCGCTGCGGTGGTTTATCTGCCTATGCGCGACATGATGTTTACCGCCGTGGCCGGACATGGTGCATTTCTAAATGGGAAACCAATCCACCCATCGAATAAGACTTTGTTGAATGACGCTGAAATTCTGGCAACCCGGCACAATCTGGATCCGGAACACTGGTCTGGGAACGTGCCCGAATTCAAGCGGTCGCATCGCCCTTCGCTGGCCTATCGCATGGCCCTTGTCGCGCAAGGCCGGTTTGACGGCATGATCACGCTGCATCCTTGTTGGGAGTGGGACATCGCCGCAGGTGATCTGATCCTGCGCGAAGCGGGCGCGATTTGTACTGACAAAACTGGCAAAGCGCTGCAATTTAACAACCCGCATCCAAAGGTGAATGGTGTTGTTGCCGGTGGACAAGCAGTGCATAGGCAGATCCTGTCGGCACTTCGTCCGGCTTGACCACCGACTTTAATGGCGCAATTCTCTGATAGCGAGATTTGCCAGCAATAACCTATCCGAAAGGACGCCAAATATGGCCCAACGTTTACACCTTGTCTTTGGCGGTGAACTAATTGATCCGTCCAAAAATACGTTCAAAGACGTGAACGATATTCATATCGTCGGCATGTTCCCCGATTATCAAAGCGCCTTTGAATCCTGGAAATCCAACGCCCAGCGCACTGTCGACAACGCTCATATGCGATATTTCATTGCCCACATCCACCGTTTGCGTGACGAAGAAGCCGAAGCATCCTCAACCGAAGAGTTAGGCTGACCAGTGAACCGCAATCTGAGCCTTGCAGCCTACCGGGCTTTGTCCCGGCGTAAGGGTCAGTCTGCTACCACTTCATTTGCTTTGCGCCCTCCTGGCGAATTGATCTGGGCACATGTCACCTCAGAAACGCGCCTGTCCGCATTGTGTGATTTGGGCGCGCGACTGAAATCTCAGCGGCCGGGTTTAAACCTGTTGCTGACAACGGACCCCGATCTGTTTACGCCGCCACAGCGCCTGCCCGATGGCGCCAACTGGATTTACCCGCTGGTTTCAGACCACCCTGATAGCGTGGCGCGGTTTCTGGCTCATTGGCAACCGGATGCGGGGCTGTGGACCGGTGGGCATTTGTTTCCGAACCTGATCTGTACGGCGGCTGCACAAAATATTCCAATGATCCTGCTGGACGCCGAAACCAATGAGTTTCAGTCACGTCAGCACCGTTGGTTTCGTGAATTGACCCGCTCCAGCCTGATGTGTTTTCAATCCATCACAACCAATGGTGCGGCGGCTGCCAAGCTGCTTCAAAACTACGGAATTCCGGCTAAGAATATCTCTATTTCAACGCGTCTCAGCGATGGGGCCGCACCAAAGCCGTGTGATGAACATGCACTATCATTAGTGACCCAATCCCTTGCTGGACAACCGGTTTGGCTGGCTGCGTATGTTCAGGCCTCTGAAATCGACGCGGTCATCAAAGCGCACCGAATTGCGATTCGGTTTTCGCATCGTTTGCTATTGGTCGTGATACTGTCCGACATCAGCGACTATGCACGACTAGAGTCGACCTTAGGCACCTCTGGCCTGCGCTATTGCGATTGGCAGCCAGGATATGTCATCGAAGATAACATTCAGGTCACAATCGCCCGCGCACCGGATGACTTGGGGCTTTGGTTTCGCGCTGCTCCGCTGACTTTCATGGCAAGTTCACTTACTCCGGGATCAGCCGGGCGCGGCCCATTCGAAGCTGTGGCCCTTGGGTCGGCAATTCTTTATGGACCGTATGTTGACGACCATCTTCCTGCCTATTCGCGTCTTGCGGCAGTCGGGGCCGCGCGCACGGTTCGGGATGCCGATGGCCTGGGATCAGCCGTGGTTCAACTGATTGCACCGGATCATTCGGCAACGATGGCGTTGGCAGGATGGGAAGTGGTCACCGAAAGCGCGCATCTGACCGATCAGCTTGTCGATCAGGTGCAGGACATTCTGGATATGCGCGAGGCCAGTCATGCGCGCCCTTGATTTTTGGAACACACCGCCGGACAAACCGGATTGGCGGGCGCGGCTATTATCCCCATTGGGCGCGCTTTATGCAGCGGGCACCGCGCGTCGCATGGCGGGTGAAACGGGTTTTGCGCCCGGAGTGCCGGTGATTTGCGTCGGCAATCTGAACGCGGGTGGAACCGGAAAAACACCGACAGTGATGTGGGTCGTGGAAATGTTGCGCAACGCAGGCCACGAACCGCATGTCGTGACCCGTGGATATGGAGGGTCGCTGAAAGGGCCGGTTTTGGTCAATCCATCGCGGCACCGGTCAAACCAAGTCGGCGATGAGCCGCTACTTTTGGCGGCTTTTGCCAAGGTCTGGGTATCACAAGACCGTGCCGCAGGTGCGCGCGCTGCAGTTGCGGGGGGCGCAACTGTGGTTGTTCTTGATGACGGGTTTCAGAACCCATCAGTGCGTAAGGATATGTCGATCATTGTGGTGAATGCCGGCAATGGCTTTGGCAATGGCCGTTGCCTGCCTGCCGGACCTTTGCGCGAACCGGTAGAGGCAGGGCTGCGCCGCGCCGATCTGATTATGTCGCTGGGAAATGCGGCTGACCAGCAGATTTTTGCTAATCAATGGGGTGCGGATTTGCCTGTTCCCCATGTCACGGGCGAAGTCATACCCTTGCAAACCGGGATGGACTGGAATGAGTCAAAGGTCATGGCCTTTGCCGGCATCGCGCATCCCGAAAAATTCTTTGCCACGTTGCGATCATTGGGCGTTGATCTAGTCCGGACCAAGGCGCTGGACGATCATCAACCGCTCAGCGCCGCGCTGCTAAACCGGATGGAGACTGAGGCCCGTGCGCTGGGTGCGCAACTGGTCACAACTGAAAAAGACGCCGTGCGGCTTCCGGCACAATATCGCAGCAAAGTGATTACATTGCCGGTGCGGCTTCAGGTGCCGCAAGCGGATTTGATACGCGATATGATATCGAAGGTCGCGCCGAAACCTGAACTCTGACCTCTGCGCTGGCCCCTTCCTGAACGTCAGTCTTGGTTTTCTTTAGCCAGAAAGGGGCAGGCCGCCAGCTCGACAGCCTTCAGCCCATCAAAGGGCCGCCATCAGTTGCCTAATTCTTCATCCAGCAAAGCCGAGAATTCAGCATAGGATTGATTAGGCACGCTTTTGCCGTTGACGATAAAGCTTGGCGTTGCGCTAATATCGTCGGCTTCTGCGTTTTGCTGATACCAGGCGACAAGGGTCTGTGCTTTGTCAGCGTCCTGCAAACATGCCTCAAGCGTGTCTGGTTCAATTCCCGCCAACAGACCTATTTTACGCAATCCATCAACGATTTCAGCTGGTCCGGCAGCACGGGACCATTCCGCCTGACCTTTATATATCAGATCAGTAATGCCAAAGAACTTTTCGGTTCCGCCACAACGAGACACCAGTGACGCCCACAGGCCAAAGCGGTCAAAATAGACCTCGCGGTAGATAAACCGCACCTTTCCGGTGTCAATATAGTTCTTTTTCAACTGCTTGAATGTCCCCTCATGAAACGCTGCGCAATGAGGGCAAGTATAGGACGCATATTCATAGATGGTGATCGGCGCATCAGGCGAACCAAGCTCCATTTCCACGATGGAAGACGTATCAATATCGCCGGCTTCTTGGGCATTGGCGGCACCGATCAGCGGATTGGACGGAATCGGGCTGGTTTTGATTTGGTTCAAGAACAAATAGCCCCCGGCTGCCACGGCAACAACGGCTGCGATCACTGGTATTATTCGGGTCATGTCGAACTCTTCCTCAATGTTTCGTTTTGGATAGGATGTTACGGCCCAGATGTTCAAGCGCATTGCGCAACTCATCATTTTGAATCGGGCTGGCCGCTGCTGCGGCTTTGGTTATGGTCTGTTGGTCCAGAGCTTTGGGCGCTTCTGGTTTCTGCGGCTCAAACAGCGCCTGACCTTCGGCAAATCCGGTGGGGGCGGTCTGGGTAATCCGTACCCGCGAAATGGCATTATAGCCATAAACCGCGTTCACCTTTTCACGCAGCTGTTCCTTTTGCATTTCCAACATCGGAGCCTGCGCCCCTGTGGTCAGCACCGTCAATGTCGCACCAAACCCACCGCGTGCATAACCGACATTCACAGGCCGGGCGATGGCGGCAATGTCCGGTCCGGCGATTTCGGCCCAATGGGTCAACAGACGCGAAACAGCAAAACCGCGATTCTCTCCGACCGTGCGGATTCGGTCGCCCAGCAAAGTCGCTGTGCGTTTAAATCCGCGCGTTGTTGAATTTCGGTATGCCAACAGTGGTTTCCCTGCCCTTTGACGCTATTGTAAAGGGCATTGTGGCAGGTGCCAGCGAAACCTTGAACAAAGAGCATAAACATTGCGTGACGATGATCCGGATATTAGCGACCTGATGCTGGATTGGTACGATAAACATGCCCGCGATTTGGCCTGGAGGATCAGCCCATCGGATCGTTTGGCTGATGTTGTCCCAGACCCTTATCGCATCTGGCTGTCCGAAGTCATGCTGCAACAGACCACAGTTGCCGCCGTAACCGACTATTTCCACAGGTTTCTGGCCCGATGGCCAACCGTTTCCGATCTGGCAGCGGCCCGCGACGGCGATGTCATGGGCGAATGGGCTGGCCTTGGATATTATGCCCGTGCCCGCAACCTGCTGAAATGCGCGCGTGTGGTGGCAGAAGATTTCGGTGGCGTATTCCCGGACACATATGACGCATTGCTGAAACTACCGGGGATCGGCCCCTATACCGCCGCCGCCATCGCCGCGATTGCCTTTGACCGGGCAGAAACCGTGATGGATGGCAACGTCGAACGGGTCATGGCGCGGCTATTTGATATTCACACGCCTTTGCCCACGGCCAAACCCGCATTGAAAGAAAAAGCCAACACATTGACCCCTCAACATCGTCCCGGTGATTACGCGCAGGCCGTGATGGATCTGGGCGCTACCATCTGCACCCCTAAATCCCCCAGTTGTGGGATATGCCCGGTTATGGATCCGTGCCATGCGCGACACGCAGGAACCGCCGCAGACCTTCCAAAGAAAACCCCCAAGAAAGCCAAACCCACGCGGTATGGCATAGTCTATCTGGCCCAGCGCACCGACGAAGCATGGCTGCTTGAGCGTCGGCCAGACAAAGGTTTACTGGGTGGTATGCTGGGTTGGCCGGGATCGGATTGGAACGAAGACCCTGTTGAAACCCCTCCCTGCACGGCAGATTGGACGACATTACCCGCAGACGTGCGCCATACATTCACCCATTTCCATCTGATCCTGCAGGTAAAAACCGCAAAGGTTGCAACAGAACACCCGATCGAAAGCGGCGCGTTCCTAAACAAACACGATTTCCGCCCGTCTGACCTGCCCACGGTCATGCGCAAGGCCTATGATTTATGGCGTGGGCAAACCCATAAAAAGAGCGCATAATTCAACCAGTCGAGTTTGACAGACCGAGGCCCGGATGATTTCAACACAACAACTCGCACGATGGCAAAGCGCCTTACCCTTCTGGCTTTCCTTTGCCCTGATTCCCCTGATCTGGCTCAGCGCCCTTTATGGCGGCTGGTGGCTTTTGTCGGTGCCATTAGTCACATGGTATCTGTTTGCAGCGCTTGACGGCATCTTTGGGCTGAATCTTGAGAATGCCGATCTTGAGGCCGCTGAGGACGACCTGATCTGGTATCGCTACCTGACGACAGTCTGGGTTCCGGTGCAGTTTATTATGGTCTTTGGGTTGATCTGGTATGTTGGTCATACCGACCACCTTTCAACTTTGGAAAAACTGGCGCTGTTCTTTGGCGTCGGTGTGATCTCGGGCACCATTGGGATCAATTACAGCCATGAACTGATGCACCAAAAAGACCGGACGGAACGGTTTTTGGCTGATGTTTTGCTGGCCATGGTGCTGTACTCACATTTCCGTTCCGAGCACCTGTTGGTTCATCACCGCTATGTGGGAACGCCGCGTGATCCGGTGACTGCGCGTTATAACGAAGGGTTCCACCGGTTCTATCCGCGCGTGCTGCGTGAATGTCTGTTGTCGGCGTTTCAGGCGGAAAAGGACATGCTAGAGCGCAAATCACTGCCGTGGACCGATTCCAGCAATCCGTTCTTTCGGTATTGGGCGCTTCAGGGCGGGATGCTGATTTTGGCGCTTATCCTTGGAGGTTGGGGCGGTTTGGGTTTGTTTTTGATGCAGGCAGGCGTGGCAATCTGGCAATTAGAGCTGGTAAATTATGTCGAACATTACGGTTTGACCCGTAAATATCTGGGAGATGGCCGCTATGAGCATGTCATGCCGCGTCATTCGTGGAACGCGGCTCACAAAGTGTCAAACTGGTTGTTGATCAATCTACAACGCCATTCGGATCACCATTACAAACCAAACAGACGGTTTCCGCTGTTGCAGAACCATACCCAGATTGACGCTCCACAATTGCCTTATGGCTATCCGTTCATGACCATCATTGCGATGATGCCGCCGCTATGGCGCAAAATGATGAACCCTCGCGTAAGGCGATGGCGTGAAATGTACTATCCGGAAATCACCGATTGGCGACCCTATGACAAAGCTGCGTTGCCGATGCCGCGTTAACGGACCCAGACTTCGACCCGACGATTGACCTGTCTGCCCCATTCGCTGTCATCACAGGCCATTGGCAAAGCCTCGCCAAAGGCAGCGACCTGGATGTCGACGCGCTCAATAATCGCGGTTTCAGCAGAATTCAGCACGGCGTTCCGAACAGTATTGGCCCGTTTAAGGGCTATTCTTTGGTTGCCAACTGCCGGTCCCTCTCCATCACTGAACCCTACAAACAGCAACTGCCGCGCGTCATAAGTGCCGGCCTCAAGCGCGCGGGCAAGCTGTGCGATGTTTTCACGAGACTGCGCATCTGGCCGGGTCGACCCGGTTTCAAACCGGAACGACGTGGTCAAACGCGTCATCGGTTTGAGCGTCTGGATCATCTGTTGCAACTGCGCAAGCGGAACCTCGGCCCCTGCCGACTGGATCGCATTGGCAAAGCGGTCGCCCTGCGCATTCATGCTGATTTCTTCTGGAGCCTGATCAACAAACCCTGACCGGCGCACTACAAACTGCGCCGCCGGGCTTTGGATGTATCTTAGAAATTCACGGCCCAGTTTTGGCAGCCGACGCGCTGGCAAGTACAGAAACATCGGCGATGTTAACGGATAATCCTCGGTTTTGATCGTGCGGCGGCTGGCCGAAAGGGAAAAATCACACGCACCCGTCAGTGTTAACGCCCGTGCCAGTTCTGATTCAGCAAAGCTTGCCAGACCTATAGCAAACGGATCGACAACAACGGCGCGCGCCAGCGCGCTGCTGCGACTATAACGCTGGATGTTCTCGGCCAGTTGTAAATTCGTGCTTTGCAGCAACCGAACTTCGGCTGCCCGTGCCATTCCCGATCCAAAACCAGGCAAGTGTAAAGAAATCGGCGCGTCGGGACCGCCAAGTTCAGCCCAGTTGGTGATTTGCCCGGTGAAAACCTGCGCCAGTTGAGGGGTTGATATGCGGCGCACCGGATTATCCGGCGCGACCACAGGCACCATCGCATCCAGCGCCAAAACCCGGCTGCGGCTGTGGTCAGTCATATCACCCATACCCGCCTTAAAGGCCTGAAGCCGCTCATCAGGTGTGATTTCACGCAAGGCCATGACAACATCGGCATCATTGGACAGAAGTTCGGCGAATCCTTCGTCAGAGTTGGATACATGAAAGACAAACCGCCCGACACGAAGGCCGGATTGGGATGAAATCAGGCTGTATTCAAACCGCGATTTGTCCAACTCGGCTCGGTCAGTCAGCAGCCCGTTCCGTAAGGCAAAGCCTTCGATCAATGCGGGCAAAAGAACCTCGGCCATAGTGGACGAGCCAGAAAACACGATTTCGGCGACAAAGTGGGACAGGTTTGGGCATCCCGGCCCATCACACAACACACCCGAGCCATCAATGGTCAGTTCACCAAACTCGGTCTCGACCCGATAGAATTCACCATCAAAGCCGAGCAATGTGCCAGTAATTTCCACAGCTCCGTCATGGGATGTCAGCGTGACATCCTGCGCCGCGCCCTCGCGTGGAAGAAGTATAAGAAAAAATGCGACGAAGATCGCCGCACAACGCAAAGCCATGTGAAACCCTTTTAACGTGGTTTAGTTGGCTGCGATCTTCATGTCATCAACTAGATTATTCAACACCAGAAAATCACCAATTGTGGTACAATCTGGCACAGACAGCACCAAATCACGGGTTTTGAGCCCGCTACCTCCTGATAGTTCAATCGTTTGCGCCGCAATGTCCTTGCCACAATTGTCAACTGTCACCTCAGCTTCGATGGTCATCGACACTGTTCCGGACTGCTGAGACATGCTGCGTGGGAACGAATAGATCTCGACCAATTGCGGTACAACTGCATTGGCATCCCCCAATTGAATAATGGTGCCCTGCCGATCCAACGATTCCGCATTGTCCATACCAAACCAGACGTGACCCGCTGTTCCGTAGTCTGCGCCAAATTCACGAGCGTGAATCTGAAAAGCGCTTTCACCGGTCCATTGCAACACAACGCGGTGATAGTCGGCCAGATCAGGAACCTGCGTCGTTGCAACGGCACCTTTGCTTGAAGCAAACGCCACGATGAAAACTGCGTTTTCTGTCAAAGCCGGAATTGTCTTTCTCAGCATGCCGTTTACATCAGTTGCATCTGTGAAAATCATGCCATTGTGGTGAACTGTCGCCCGGTCGTTTCGAAAGCACGGAGCCAGTACAACCAAATCAACACTTGCCATCGGGGCCGGTGTTGCCGTCGCGGTTACAACGCAGGGCGAATTTGACAAATCAGGCTGTGGTTCAACCAGACGCTGCGGAGATATTGGATTTGGCAAAGCCGATGTCAGGGTGATTCCCTGAATATCCAACATCGCATCCTGATCGTGAATTGGACCCATAGTTGGCTTAACAACCGCAGTTTGAATTGCCTTCACTGGTGCGATTGATTCTGTTTCACCCTTTTGAACAAAGAATCCTATCCCTATAGCACAGGCCACCGTGCCTAGCGACATCGCGATCTTTCGAATACTGGACATAACACACCTCATCACCCAATGGCTTGGAATTGGTTGTGGCGAAGAATAATGGCCGTCTTTGGGAGCCAATCAGGCGCGATTATGGCAATTGAGGCGCGTCGTGTTGTATCTGAACAGGATAAATCAGGAAACGCCCGTAATTAGGCCAGTCGCCCGTGACAGTGCTTAAACTTTTTGCCACTGCCGCATGGGCATTGCTGATTTCGACCTGGGTTTCCCCATGTTTCCGGGTTGGATTCAACAAACCCATCTGCGGGTGTCGTTGCTTTGGGTTTATCTTCTGCAACCTCTGGTGCGTCAGTTTGCAGCGCCTGCCCCTGCTGAGCCGCGACCTGCGCCAACATCTCGCGTTGCTCTTCTTCGCTCAGCGGTCGGATTTGAGCCAGCGTCTTGGTGACGGATTCGCGTAGCCCATCCAATAGAGATTCAAACAACTGAAATGATTCGTTCTTATATTCGTTCAGCGGATCGCGGTTCGCATAACCCCGGAAACCAACAACCGAACGCAAATGTTCAAGCGTCAAAAGATGTTCACGCCATTTGGTGTCAATCGTCTGCAACAAAACCTGCTTTTCGATCTTGCGCATAGCGTCGGCACCAAATGCGACAGCCTTTTTCGCCATCATCTCGTCGGCCTCTTTTACCAGACGTTCGCGGATAATTTCGTCATCCACACCTTCTTCGGCAGCCCATTCCATAACCGGAACATCAATGCCCAACTCTTCGATCGCCTTGGCATACAGGCCTTCGGTATCCCATTGATCGGCATATGTTTTCGGCGGCATATAGACGTCGATCAGATCGTCAATAACCTGATGGCGCATGTCGGTGGTCACATCGGACAAATCCGCCGAACCCATGATTTCGCGGCGCTGACCAAACACAACTTTACGCTGGTCATTCATCACATCGTCAAATTTCAAAACCTGTTTACGCATATCAAAGTTACGGCCTT
>JAHRVZ010000112.1 GCA_019090405.1 Paracoccaceae bacterium | reverse complement strand
GGCGTCAAATCGGCGCTGCTGAGAACTGACAGAGCGGGCATAGCAGCCAAAGACGTGGCACGCAGGGTTTGTTCGACTTCATTGCCGGCATCAAATGGGATCATTACGGCGGGTGTGCCAGCCTGCAACAGATCCAGCGCGGTGTTATAGCCACACATACTGACCGAGGCGGCGGCGTTGGGCAGCATTTGGCGGAAATCAGGTCGGGCAGGTTCGATTATTGTGCGGCTGCCATGGGCCTGATCGACAAGCATCGCGATCTGATCCGCGGCGTTGCTGCCGCCAACCAATAACCGCCATTGCTGATTGGGATTCAGCCGCGCGGTATCCACGGCGGTTTGAAACAACCTGTCGCCAACGCTGCCGCCGCCCGCACTGACCAATATTTCGTTCGCACCGGCATTATCAGGATGGGGCAGGGCGTTGGCGGGCGCGACATAGCCGGTATAGCGAAGAACCGGCGCCAGCTTATCCGACACCGGCCAGCTTTGATCCAGTTTTGTGCTGTTGGGGTCGGAATGGACCAGAACTGCGTTGTAATAGCGGGCAATAATGTCATCCGCACGGGTGGCCTTGGCGGGCTTGGAAGGCGGCGCAAGGATGTCGCGGATCGAGGACAGAATGACCGGCGGTGTCGGCAGGGATTTGGCGGTTTGCAGCAGTGACAGGAATTCGTCACTTAGAACGCGGCGGCCAAAGGGAAAAAGTTCTGTGATCAGAATGTCAGGTTGAAATCGGGTGACAGCGTTGTTCAACGCATGGCTGCGCTGATCCAGATAGCTGCTTTGCGCAGGGCAACCTGTATCATCCAGCAATCGGGTGAAATTGGTCCCGTCAGACCGCAGCGCGGGCAATTGCAGCAACTGAATACCAGTGTGATCCAGTTGCAAAGCAGGCATTCCACCAGACGCAACAAGCACGTCGTGACCTTTGGCCACAAAGGCCCGCGCCAATGTTAATGCGCGGCTTAGATGCCCGGTGCCCAGCAGATGAGTGACGGCAATAAATGCCTTCACGTTGCATCCTCGCGGCGGATCAGGCGCACCGGGTCGGGATCGGCGGTTAGCACGCCGTTGTTCAGTCGCAGTACAAATAGCCGGTTGCGTTTGATGCGAAACGGGGCCGGTCCGTCAAAATCCCACCCGGTCGCGCGCGCCATTAGCACCCGCATGATGCCGATATGACAAACTGCAACACTGTCCTGTGTCAGCGCGTTCAGCCATGGCATCAGGCGATCCGAAACCTGCTGTGGGCTTTCGCCATTGGGCGGGCAATAGGACCAGCCCCAGTCCTCGATGTGACGAAACCCTGAATCCGGTTGCGCCTGCAGATCAACGCCGCGTTTGCCTTCCCAATCTCCCCAGAACATTTCGGTTAGTCCCGGTGCGGTTTTCGGGCTGTGGCCCGCGATAATTTCGGCGGTCTCGCGGGCGCGGCCCAGTGGACTGGACCACAGTTCGGCACTCTTCCAGTCGTCTGGCAGTTGATACTGCTGCAATTCTTGGCGCGCGTCGTCATCCAGAGGGATGTCGCTGCGTCCCTGTATCTGACCGGCGCGGTTCCAACTGGTATGTCCGTGGCGAAGAAGGGCGATTTTGATCATGGCTTCATGTCCAGCAAGGGGCGAGTGGCAGACCAGAAATCATGAGTGGCCGCTCCTATCAGGTGGTTTTTGTCAATCATGGCGCGCCCGGCCACACTGCGCAATGTCCGCAAGGCCGGATCATTCATAAGGTGGTCAAGGTGACCTGCCAAACCCTGTGGTCCGTCTTTGATCGAAACAAGAGCATCAGGCAGAACCACATCGCGCACGCCATCACGATCCTGTGCCACAACAGGCACCCCAGCGGCCTGCGCCTCAATATAGACCATACCGTAGGCTTCGTTGACACCTGGCCACAGGAAAAGTGATGCCTCTGCATATGCTGTACTCATTGCGTCACGATCCAATTGGCCAAGAAAGCGGACTTGATCGCCAAACGGCTCCATCAAAGCCTCGATTTGTGGTCGCGCCGGGCCATCCCCGGCGATATTTAACTGCCAGTCTGGCGTTTGCAGCGCGGCAAGGGTTTCAGCGATAACGCTGTATGAGGCCAGTTTATCGCGTTTGCGCATCATGCCAACAGCAAGCATCGGGCCATCAGGTTGGTAGGTGTTGGCCGCCAATGACGTGATCGGAAGAAATGGGCGAAGCTGGGCAAGCTGTTGCTGGCTGGTCTGGTCCCGCTTTAGGGTCTGCATATCCAACTGGATAGGATAGAAAATCAAATCAGCCGCGTCCGCCGCAGTTTCAGCAGCGGCTGCATAGGCTGACCATGGGCCTGATAGTCGGCTTTTGGCGCGGCTGGATTCGATCTGCACATATGGGATGTTCAATGCGCCCGCGACAGTGGGACCGATCATGTCAGGCGCTTTGTAATAGTTGTGATAAGTCACCCAAAGGCGGGTGTCATTGGCCGACAATTCAGGGACAAGCCGCGCGATTTCGGTTTTGGCGTGCCTATGCAACTTTGCCTGTTTCTCCGGGTCGCCAACTGAATCATGGACCCGAAGGTCGGACACCAGATCGACCGTTGCCGACCCTGCTGCAATTGCCTTTATCAAATTGCGCGCCATCTCGCGATCACCGGATGGGTTCGGGTGGGTCGGGGGTTTCATCGGGGCGTAAAATGCAACACGGGTCATGTCAGGGTTCGCCGCATAATTGGGTCAAACGTTCCGAAAGACGACTGATACCCGGATCCATGCCAAAGTCTGACTTAAGTCGGGCCAAAGCCGCGTCGGCCATGTTTGCGGCCTTGTCCGGATCATCCGCAACCGACCTGATCGCATCGGCCAATGCCTTTGGGTGATCGTCAGACAACAGGCCATGGATGCCGTTGTCGATAAATTCGGGGATTGCAGACACCGGGGTGGACAGGATTGGCAGACGCTGCGACGCGGCCTCCATCAGCACATTTGGCAGCCCGTCTCGGTCTCCGTCTGCGGCGATGCGGCTGGGCAGCACAAACAAATCAGCGGCGTGCATCGCCTTGATGACCTGTGGCTGATCACATGCCCCCAGCCAATCAATCCGACCTGCTACGCCAGCGCGTTCCGCATGGTCTGCCATTTTGGTTTTCAGCTCACCGCCACCGATATGGGTCCAGCGCCAATCCAGCCCTTCAGGCAATAGGGCCAGCGCGTCAATCAACCGATCGAACCCTTTCTTTTCGACCAACCGCCCAACAGATAGCAGATGCATCGGGTCGCCAGTTTTACGCAAAGGTTTGTCTGGTGCCGCCGGAAAGCGGGTCAGATCAAGCCCGTGATAGATCAGGTCAATGCGGGCTGGATCGCTGGATAAACCACGCAAATGTTCTGCGCCAAAGGCGGTGCAGGTTGCGCCAAAGGATGCGCCCCTTGCCGGATCAGCCAGCTTTTCACGCAGTTCCCAGTCAGGCGAGGTCCAGATGTCTTTGGCATGGGCCGAGAACGCCCAAGGCAATCCCCGCATGATCGCCGCATATCGTGCAACCGAAGACGGGGTATGCAGGAAATGCGCATATAACCCGCGTGTTTCCAAAGGCAATTCCATGGCCATGACACAAGCCTGACCAAACCGGCGCACCCGATTACGGGTGCGATCGCGTGCATAATCGGCCTTCCAGATTGCCCATGCCTTGCTAAACCCGGGCAGACGACGGGCGCGCAAAAAGGCCCGCAAAACCCGCATCGGTTCCTGATGAAGGTATTCAGGCAAATACCGCACCTTTGCCTGCAATTTGTCATGCAGCGGGTGGCGTTTGACATCGGTGGGGAACCGCAATGACCAAATTTCAAACTGGTGCCCGGCCTCTTCTAATGCGACCAGTTCCTGAGCTATGAATGTCTCGGAAAGGCGCGGCCAGCCCTTGACCACAACGGCAAGTGGCGGACTCATTCGGCGGCTTGCTTAGCGGGTGAATTCAGCAGCCTGGCTACGCGTTTCGTGACGGTATCAAGCCCATCCAGCAACCCGTCTGGCATCGCCTGTGAAGGTGGATTCTGCTGCGGCAGATTGCGGATCGCCGAGATCATAGAGTCAGGTGTCATACCGTCACGGGTTTCGTCCAGCATGCGCACCAAACCCAGTTGTTCGGCACGGCTGGCGCGAATGTATTGCTCTAGCCGGGGCACGGTGCGCGGCACGATAACGGCGCGTTTATTGAAAGACAGCACTTCGCAGAACGTGTTATAGCCTCCCATGCAGACCACGCCTTGCGCTCCGGAATACAGTCCCTCGATTTGGGATTCAAAACCAACGGTGCTGACCCGGCCATTCAGGTTTTCCACCCGTGTTTCGAAATCTGCCCGTAATTCTCCGGACAAAAACGGCCCGTAGACCAATTTGGCATGGGGCGAAAGATGGGGGTCTTGTTCATAGGCAGACAGGACCAGATCGACCATCGCCTCGCCATCGCCTCCGCCACCGGGGGTAATCAGGATATAGGGGTAATCGGGCGTTTCGGTTTGAATGGTCAATTCGCGTCGTAAATAGCCGGTCCAATGCATCCGGGCGCGCACCGAGGGACTAAAATTCAATCCCGCAGTCGGGTCATAAATGGATTGCAGCCCATATACCCAAAGTTCGTCGTAATAGGTTTCTGTGGCCTCAATCGCACCTTTGCGGTCCCATTCGACGGCCAGAATGTCCGGCTCGTCCAGAACATCGCGCAATCCAAGAACCATCCTTGTGGTCCCAGCGTCGGCCAAAAGATCAAGCGTCGGGATCAGTTCACCGCGAAATCCTGTGGGTTCCTTGTCTACGATCAGCACATCAGGCTTGTACTGTTGTGCGGTCGAACGGATCAGACCAGCCCGCAATGCGGTGGTTTCTTCGATATCCATCCCCATTGTCTGAGAGGCATAGCTTCCGTCGCTGCGCTTTGTGACACCGGGCAGGCGCACATGGTCAACGCGCTGTGGAAAGGTGAACCTTCCGGCCACTGGCGACCCTGTCAGGATCAGTGCCGTGGCCGAAGGATCGGCCGCAGTAATCGCCCCGGCCAACGC
>JAHRVZ010000111.1 GCA_019090405.1 Paracoccaceae bacterium | reverse complement strand
GCGCGAAACGCTTTAATCAGCTTGTAACCTCTGGCGTTACATAGATCAGCGTCGGCCCGTCCGCATCAAACGCGCGCAGTACAGCAGTCTGCAATTCCTTGAGCGTGTCCGGTGCGGCGCTATAAGCACCAAACGCCTCGGCCAGTTTGCAGAAATCCGGATTGCGCGCGATCACCGCACTGGGGGCGATCTGGGCTTTGACCATGCTGTCCTCGATCTCTTTCAGCTTGCCATTGTCCCACAGAATAATTGCCATTGGCAGGCCCAGTTCCACGGCGACCCCAAGTTCCTGCATGGTGTAATGAAACCCATAGTCCCCGACGATCACCATTGTCGGTTTTTGCGTTGCGCCCATCCTGCTTGCAATTGCACCGCCAATCCCCGCAGGCAGGGCATAACCCAACGTGCCAAAGCCATAAGGGTGATGCCAATGACCCGGCTGCGCCATGTCCCAGACCTCTTTGGCGACATAGGCGAATTGGGTCATGTCAGAATAGATCATCGCGTTTGACGGCACGACCTTTTGCAGAGCGTCGCATATCGGTACAATACCGGGGCGTTCTGCATCCGTTTCGGCACGCCAGCGCGCACGTGCTTTGGTCACTTCCGACGCATCCCAACCAGTGGCCGGTTCCTGATCTTTGCAGGCTTTGAACAAAGCCGCAGAAAAGCTGTCGGCATCGGCGAGCATCTTTATTTGCGCGCGGTGCCGGTCAGAAAGGCTGGCCGGATCAATGTCGATACGGACCAAGGGCGCTTTATGACCAAGCTCATTGCGCCACAGATCAACCTCGGCCAATTCGGTCCCGACAGCTATCACCAGATCCGCCGAGGCGATCACATCAGCACTTGCAGGGCGCGCCAATGATGACCCAAAATTCAGCGGATAATTGACCCCGATCTGGCCGCGTCCGGCATAGGTGGTGAAACAGGCCGCCCCAAGATGGCCCAGAAGATCGGACCACAATGTGCTATGCGCGCCTCCGCCCAGAACGAACAACGGCTTTTGCGCCGCATCCAACAGCGTCGCCAGGGATGCCACATCCGACAGACTGGTCGCTATTCGCGTGGCCGGCTTGTTAGGCACCGGCGGTTCATCGGCGCTCGCTTGCAGCATCGCAATCGGCACCTGAATGTGTTTCGAACGTGGGCGGGCGGTTTCAAACTCGTCCAGAGCGCGCTCAACCAGCTGATAGGCGGCGGTTGCGTCTGGCGCGGTCTGCGACCAGTCACATACCGTGCCGGCCGCGATTTCCTGATCCAGCATCTGGTGCAACTGACCGGCTTTGCCTGCCGTGTCATCCAGACAGGACGATATCACCAGCACCGGCACGCTGTCGCTATAGGCCTGACCCATCGGGGTCATGATGTTGCAGACTCCGGGGCCGGTGATGACATAGGCAACACCGGGTCTGCCCGACGCGCGGGCATAGCCATCGGCCATGAAACCCGCGCCCTGTTCGTGGCGCGCCAGAACATGGGTAATCCCGGCCTCATGGATACCGCGATACATTTCCTGATTATGCACGCCGGGTATGCCAAAAATCACATCAACCCCGCGATCCTTAAGCATATGGGAAATTTGAGCGCCCAACGGGCGGTTTGCCTTTTGCAACGACATTCAGGCTCTCCAGAATTGCAGCGTAAGAATGGCGTAGACTGACAAAATCTCAAGTCGGCCCACCAGCATAGCGATGATCAACATCCATTTGGCGGTGTCGTTTACCTCGGCATAATTGCCCGCAGGTCCGATCTGATCCCCTAGTCCGGGGCCGACATTGGCCAGCGTTGCCGCTGCGCCAGAAATCGAGGTGGTGATGTCCAGCCCGGTCATCCCCAACCCGACCGAGACCAGCCCAAGTGTCACCAGAAAGAACACAAAGAACGACATGACCGAGTTCAGAACATCCGGCCCCACCGCCCGCCCGGCAAAGCGCGGTGTAAACACGCCATGGGGGGATCTGATCCGCGCAAGTTGGGCTTTGATCGAGGTGAACAGCAGCTGATAGCGGAAAATCTTGATTGAACAGGCGGTTGATCCGGCGCAACCTCCGATCAGGCCGATGAAAAACAACATGGTAACCGGAAAGCCGCCCCAAAGCATGTAATCGGCGCTGGCAAATCCGGTGCCCGTCATCAGCGAAACCGTGTTGAACAACGTCTTGCGAAAGCCCTCTTCGCCAGTAAGCCCGGTTTGGGTCATGTTCCACACTGTCAGCAGCAGAACCAGCACCATGGCAGTCGCAAAAAAGGCGCGGATCTGGCTGTCTTTAAGCAACGGATTGGCATGGCCCGACAAAATCTGCACATAGCGCACAAACGGCAGCGCCGCTAACAGCATGAACACCACAGCAACATATTCGACTCCGGTCGAAAAATTGCCGAACGAGGCGTCGTAATTGGCAAACCCACCCGTCGCCACGGTGGTCATCGCGTGAACGGTGGCGTCAAAAGGTGACATGCCCATCGCCAGATAGCTGATCGAACAGGCCATGGTCAGGATCACGTATATCACCGATATACGGCTGGAAATTTCGGTGGCTCGGGGCAGGATTTTGCCAAAGGTATCAAAGCCTTCGGATCGGAAGATCTGCATCCCGCCAACGCGCAGTTCAGGCAGGAACACCATGGCCACAACAATGATACCAATGCCGCCCAGCCATTGCAGCAAACCCCGCCAAAGCAGGATACCACGCGGCAGTTCCTCAAGCCCATCCAACACGGTCGCCCCTGTGGTGGTCAGCCCCGACATCGCCTCAAAAAACGCATCAACAAAGCTAAGGTCGGTGTCACCATGTATAAACGGCATGGCGCCGAAAATCGGCAAAGCCAGCCAGACGCCGGTGGTCAAAAGAAAGGTCTGCTGAATGGTCAGCCCCTGTTTGACCCCGTTTGAGCAGCTAAGCGCGATCAACCCGCCAGTCAGCATGGTAATGACGCCGCTTTTCAGAAAGGACCGCCAGTGGCCTTCGCCTTCGGCCAGATCGACCAGCATCGGCAAAACCATCGTGGCACCAAGAATGGTGACCAACAGGCCGATGACATATCCAACTGGTCGTAAATCCAACATAATCGCAGGGTTGGCCTGCAGGCGTCAAACTGTCAAGCCAAGCGCGACATATGGCGGGTCAGGAAGCGTCATTTACGTAATTATCAGCAATCAATGAATTACTAGCTTACAAGTCGCGTTTTTCGACGAATATCCCATAGAACGTGGTCAGGATCGAAATTCCAAAGGCAAAACTAAGCCAGCTTAGAAAAGCCCAGATAATCGTCCCGACAAACCCAAGCAGCAGAAATTGCTCCACCAGAATACCAAAACCAAACATCAGAACCAAGATGATAAGGAATGTTAGACTTTGCCCGCGTGTGGCGTTCCATGATTGCACCAATGACATTGGTTTACCCACCGCCGCGCCGGGCAAAATAAGACTGAACCGAAAGGACAGTACATAACAGACTATGCTGACAAGAAATAAGGCCGGAAAAATGACAACAATGCCCAGCCCAACTGACGACAATACGGACATAAAAAGAATCATCAGAAACATAATGGCAAATAGCACCAGAAAAATCCGAATGCAGGCCCAATAGTAGGATTTTATGTAAGACCAGCCAAAACTTGGCAACAACGCGCCCGGCTGTTCGTCAAGCAGAACAAACCGATGCCAGCCCACCGCGGCCCAACAAAACGCCAAAACCATAACTACCATTGCCAGGCCAATTGCCAAATAAATATTCGCGTCCGGTGTGACGCGACCATCTGCTAGGCCTTCTGTCAATGCAAAAACAGTGTCGCCTGCCAGTAGATAAACAATACCAAAGGCAATCCCATACCCAATTATCATTGGAAACAGGGTCAACCGTACAGTTGCCCAGATATTATAGAACAGAATTTTTACTGCATGTACGACAAGTTTGATGCCCAGCATATCCGGCCTTTCGCAATGAAACCAATTACTCGACGCTACAAAACCTAATACACTTGCACATGCAAGAACTGAGCAGTTCAAATTACGATATCAACAAGCTAACCCTTGGTGAAACTGCGCCCTATCACCCCACATGATACAACGTGCTGAACAATTTTGGATCAACGCTTTGCATTCCAAACGTATCGCCTTCGACCAGAATACTAACGGCGTCGTGGCTGTGCAGGCTTTCCTGATGGCTGGCGACAACGCGGAAATCGCGAATTCGGGCGTCGGCCTGTAATTGTTCGCAAAACAGTCGTGCCGCGTCTTCGACAAAAATCGGGTTGGCAGCGTTCAATTCGGCAAATGCCTGTTCGTCCTCGCGTTTGACCATGACCTGCGTTTCGGTCGGCACCGCACGCCGGCAGGCGTCGATCATATCCTCAAACCACAGGCAATCGGCATCGCAATCCACCTCGACCGAAATGCGCGCAACGGATCGTTGTGAATGGGCTGTTGCCAGTTGTTCGCGGGTGCTGCGAGCATGTTCGCTGAGTTCCAGAGAACAGGGGCAGGTTGATGAATAAACGTAATCCAGATGCACGATCTTTTGGCGCACGCCCCCGGTTTCCACCAGTTCCATGGCAAAATCGTAATACTGATAGCCCGACAGGCCAGACCGCAGGCTGTCCACTTTCATTGGAAACGAAAACCGCATCTGAATGCGCGCGTCAAAGCTTTCCAGATCAGTTTTGTAACCATCCAGCGCCGCCTCCATCACCTCAAAGCTGAACGTGCGGTCGGAATGTTGGTAAAAACTGCGCATGATACGGGACATGTTGATGCCCTTTTTGCCCGCCTCAAGACTGACAGTGCCAGTCACTGATGTCTCAAGCGTCAAATCGCCCCCATCGCGGGTATGAAAGCGGATCGGCAAGCGGAAATTTGAAATGCCCACATGCTGTATATGGCGTTTGGCCCCCCGGATCAGGTTGGCCGGGCCGTTTTGCAAATCAGGCAAAGTGGCACGATAGGCCGCGTCCGCAACAAAATCCTGCGGGTAATCGCGCGATAGGGGTGGGTAGTTGGCAACGGTTTCACCGGGCAACAATCGGGCAATGGCCGGGTCCAACCGGGCTATTTCGGTTGGGCTGGCTTGTTCGGCCCAGGTGCGCAGAACGCTTAGCGCCGTGGTGGCGTCATCAAGG
This sequence comes from Paracoccaceae bacterium, assembly GCA_019090405.1. Taxonomy (GTDB): domain Bacteria; phylum Pseudomonadota; class Alphaproteobacteria; order Rhodobacterales; family Rhodobacteraceae; genus NORP181. Next base: position 257 of record JAHRVZ010000111.1, on the reverse strand, counting down.
TCTGGATCGTTGGGTGATAGGTGAACATTCATCGCGAACTCCTGTGCATCTGCCTATCTAGTTAGGCCCGCGCGGCTGGGAATACTATGTTTACCCTATTCGCACCGCCACGTCAGCGACCAATTTCATCCGGAAAAACTGCGCGAGTGCCGGTAAGAGGCGAAAAACAAGCACCTTACCGGTCTTTTTGGCGGTCACGTTATGAACGGTCTTGTTTACGCGGCGTCCAGCGCCTGCAAAACATCCGCGATCAGATC
>JAHRVZ010000110.1 GCA_019090405.1 Paracoccaceae bacterium | reverse complement strand
TTTTTCCGTGCCGAAAAACAGGCAGTTGTGCCGCGTGCCAAAACGCAAGCAACCGGTTCAGAGGTTCAGAGGTTCAGAGGTTCAGAGGTTCAGAGGTTCAGAGGTTCGGATAAAGCGGAAAGCGCGCGCACATCTCAGCAACGCCAGCGCGGACTTTGGCCTCGACTTCACCATTGCCATCTTCGCCATTTTCGGCCAGCCCGTCGACGATCTCGATAATCCAGTCGGCGATTTGACGGAACTCAGCCTCGCCAAACCCACGGGTGGTTCCGGCAGGGGATCCAAGGCGGATACCGCTGGTGATGGTGGGTTTTTCCGGATCAAACGGCACGCCGTTTTTGTTGCAGGTGATAAAGGCGCGTCCCAACGAGTTTTCGGTGGCATTGCCTTTTACACCTTTGGGGCGCAGATCAACCAGAACCAGATGCGTATCAGTGCCATGAGTCACCGTATCAAGACCGCCTTTGATCAACTGATCTGACAAGGCTTGTGCATTGCCTACCACGTTTTTGATATAGCCTTTGAATTCCGGGCGCAGCGCCTCTCCAAAAGCGACAGCCTTAGCGGCGATCACATGCATCAATGGGCCACCCTGAATGCCCGGAAATATCGCCGAGTTGATTTTCTTGGCCAAAGCGGCGTCATTGGTCAGGATCATGCCACCGCGTGGGCCGCGCAGGGTTTTATGCGTGGTCGTTGTGACCACATGGGCGTGCGGGAAGGGGCTGGGATGTTCACCGGCAGCCACAAGACCGGCAAAATGCGCCATATCCACGTGCAGATAGGCGCCAACTTTGTCAGCAATTTCACGCATCCGGGGAAAATCAATTTCGCGCGGGATGGCGCTGCCACCGGCGATGATGACTTTGGGTTGGTGTTCGAGGGCCAGTTCTTCGACCTGATCGTAATCCAGCAGGTTGTCCTGACGACGAACTCCATATTGCACCGCATTGAACCACTTGCCCGACTGGTTTGGTTTTGCGCCGTGGGTCAAATGCCCGCCTGCATCCAGTGACATGCCCAAAATGGTATCGCCCGGCTGCAATATCGCCTGAAACACGCCTTGGTTGGCTTGGCTGCCGGAATGGGGCTGAACATTTACGAAATCACAACCAAACAGTTGCTTGGCACGACTAATCGCAAGGGTTTCGGCCACGTCGACATATTGGCAGCCACCGTAATAGCGGCGACCCGGATAACCTTCGGCATATTTGTTGGTCATGACCGAACCTTGCGCTTCCATCACCGCCGCACTGACGATGTTTTCCGAGGCAATCAGTTCGATTTCGTCGCGCTGTCGAGCCAGTTCAGACGTGATCGAGCCAAACAATTCCGGATCGCGTGACGCGAGGGGTTCAGTGAAATAGCCAGTGTCAACATTTGGGCGAGTCATGGTGGGCTCCGGTTCAGTGTGATTTTGCGATTTCCGTACAGTAATCTCGGATGATCTGAAAGGCCGGAATGCGACGATTTGGTCTGTTCGCGCGGCAAGGCTGGCATTGCAGTCTAAGGTGTGGTTGTTTTGAGACGAAACAGGCAGCTTTGGACCCTTTGACATGTCTCTAAAAATTGCATTTCTGGCAAGTTCGGTGCCGGTCGCCCAAACAGCGTATTCTGCGCTGACTGAACGGTATGGTGATGTGCCGACACATGAGGCGGATGTCATCGTGGCCTTGGGCGGCGACGGATTTATGTTGCGAACGCTGCACAATACCCAGGAACTGTCGGCGCCCGTCTATGGGATGAACCGGGGCACCATCGGGTTCCTGATGAATGAATACAGCGAAGGCAACCTTGTCGATCGTCTAAATGCGGCAGAGCAAGAGGTCATAAACCCGCTGTCGATGCGGGCAGTGGACCAATCCGGAAATGTTCACGAATATTTAGCGATCAACGAGGTATCATTGCTGCGTGCGGGTCCACAGGCGGCCAAATTGCGGATCACGGTTGATGGGCGTTTGCGGTTGGCTGAACTGGTGTGTGACGGGGCGTTGGTGGCGACGCCAGCCGGATCAACGGCATATAACTATTCGGCGCATGGGCCGATCTTGCCAGTAGGCTCGGACGTGCTGGCGCTGACGGCAATTGCGGCGTTCAGGCCAAGGCGGTGGCGGGGTGCTTTGCTGCCAAAAACCGCGATGGTTCGATTTGATGTGGTAGATCCGGAAAAACGACCGGTAATGGCAGAGGCGGATTCAACGTCGGTTACTGACATCAGTTGGGTCGAAATACAGTCCGAGTCGCAGATCAAGCACCGCATTCTGTTTGATCCCGGTCACGGGCTGGAAGAACGTCTGATTTCAGAACAATTTACCTGACGTCCTTAAGAAATCTGGCGATCCCGGCCTTTACAGAACTGTTTGCGCAGCTTTCTGGCGACGGCCACTAGCTCATGCGCTGCCAAAGCGGGTCGCACATGCGCCCAATTCGGTCCTCAACCGCAATCATTGCATCAACGATCAAATCCTCGCGCCAACGACGTCCAACAATTTGAACGTTGATCGGTTGCGTCCCCTGTGGAAGTTCCGCCAGACGTGTTGGTATGCAGCCGGCAGGCAAGCCCATAAAGTTCATCGAATAGGAATAAATCGCTGCACCCAACACTTCGCGCACGCCTTCCGGCCCTTGTAAATCACGATCCGGAACAAAAAACGGCGTGGGCAGGAACGGCGTTATCACCAACGGATACTTTTGCAGGAACAATGACCATTGCCGTGCATAGTGGCTGCGTTGGGCCATTATTCTCAGCAATTCGGCACCCTCGTAAGGTTCAAATTGTATGTAATACTCGTCAAAAATCGCTTTGATCGAGTCTGAGCCTTCGTTGCCTACATCAGGGTCTTTCAGCGCACGACCTTCGCCCATTAGTGCGCGATAACCCACCATCCCGGCTTCTCGCACAACCGGAGGCTCGACCTCTTCCACCAGATAACCCGCGTCGCTCAGAGCATCTTTTGCTGCATCCAGCGCCAGCGATACCTCTGGGTGCAAATCAAATTCAAAGGTGTTTTTGGTAAAAGCAACGCGGATTGGCCCGTCCAGCGCCTCGCCATGCCACGGCATTGGAACGTGGAAAGGATCACGGGGATCTGGCTGGATCATTGTCGGCATTGCAAGATGTAAATCCGCCGCTGATCGCGTGATCAAGCCCTGCACCGACATGGATTGCGCCAGCATACCGCGTTCAGCTGTTTGGCTGGGGTTCCAGGCGGGCACGCGGCCAAGGCCCGGCTTTACCGTGACCGCACCATTTGCTGCTGCCGGAAAGCGCAGCGAACCACCTATGTCATTGCCATGGCCAAGGGCGCCGATCCCAGACATGACGGCCGATCCGGCCCCACCAGAAGAGCCACCAGCAGACACATGTTTCCCCCAGGGGTTATGCGTACGCCCATATAGCGGATTATCAGTATCAGCACGAAATGAGAATTCCGGCGTATTTGTGCGTCCGATCACGACGGCTCCTGCGTTTTGCAGGTTTGCAACGATTGGCGCGTCAGCCGGGGCGATCATGTTCTTACGCGCGACAACGCCATTGGTTGTTGCATGCCCGGCCTGATCGACATTGACCTTGATTGTCACCGGAACGCCATGCAGCGGTCCTGTTGGTTTGCCTTGCGCGCGGTCTGCGTCCAATGCGCGCGCGCGTGTCAAAGCCTCGGCACTCAGATCTTCGACGACGGCGTTCAGGGCTGGATTGGCAGCATTCATGCGATCAATCGAAGCCTGAACCGCGTCTTCGGCGCTTAGGTCTCCGGCGCGGGTTTGGCTGGCAATTTCGGTGGCCGTTTGTTGCCAGATTGGGGTTTGCGTCATTTTAGGTGTCTCCGGATATGTGACCCTATTTTGCATAGCCAATTGATTGCAACGCTTCGCGAATATCATCAAGGCTGGTGATGTCCTCAATGGTGGCAGGCATCTTGAACTCGGTGCCATCGGCGATTTTAACCATGATCGCGCGCAGAATTTTGCCGGATCGGGTTTTGGGCAATCGTTCGACCACCACAGTCAACTTAAAGGCCGCGACGGGGCCGATTTTGTCGCGGACCAGTTCGACACATTCGGCTGCGATATCTGCGTTGGGGCGGTTCACGCCTTTGGTCAGACAGACAAACCCCACGGGCAATTGCCCCTTGAGAGGGTCGGCGACGCCAATCACCGCACATTCAGCGACATTTGGATGGCTGGAAAGTACTTCTTCCATCGCTCCGGTAGACAAGCGATGACCGGCAACATTGATCACGTCATCGGTCCGCGCCATGATGTAAAGATACCCGTCCTCGTCCATCATGCCCGCATCCCCGGTTTCATAGTAACCGGGAAAGGTGGTCAGATAAGACGACTGGAATCGGTCTTCGGCGTTCCAAAGGTTCGGCAAGGTGCCCGGAGGCAAAGGCAGTTTGATCGCAATGGCACCCAACTCGCCGTTTGGCATTGGCTGGCCGCCATCATCCAGAATTTGCACTTCATAACCAGGCATGGGTACCGATGGGCTGCCAAGTTTCACCGGAAGCGCCTCAAGCCCCATGGGGTTGGCGGCGATGGAATATCCGGTTTCAGTCTGCCACCAGTGGTCAATCACGGGAACATTCAGGATGTCCTTTGCCCACTCGATGGTATCGGAATCCGCACGCTCTCCGGCCAGATACAAGGTGCGCAGACAGGACAGATCATAGCTCTTGGTAAATTCGCCTTTGGGGTCTTCGCGTTTGACCGCGCGAATGGCGGTTGGCGCGGTAAAGAACGACCTCACGTTATGCTGTGAAATCACCCGCCAGAATGTGCCGGGGTCGGGGGTGCCGACGGGTTTGCCTTCGA
>JAHRVZ010000109.1 GCA_019090405.1 Paracoccaceae bacterium | reverse complement strand
CATTTGTCACGTTCTGCGGGGTCGCTTCCAGTTCCGATTACCATTGTGCCCGGCGATTTGAGCAAAGAAAAGTTGCAGGCCATTACTTAGGGCACTAAGCTCGGCCAATTGTGAATTTGCATTGCTTCACATTGCAGTTTAGAATGGTTCCAAACCTTGACTTGCCAGCCTTGCGCCCGCATATCCTGAACACATCCTATTTTCCGGAGACGCCTGATGTTCATCCAGACCGAATCAACCCCAAATCCAGCGACGCTGAAATTCTTACCCGGGCAGACTGTGCTAGAAGCCGGGACTGCTGATTTCCCAAACGCTGAATCATCGGATAAATCACCACTGGCCACGCGGATATTCGCAGTAGATGGCGTCACCGGCGTATTTTTCGGCAATGATTTTGTCACTGTCACCAAGGCCGAAGGCGTTGACTGGGATCATATCAAACCGGCCATTCTGGGCGCTGTGATGGAACATTTTCAATCTGGTCAACCGGTTATGGATGGCAACCAGTCAACGGCATCCGGGCATGCGGAACATACCGGTGAAGATGCTGAAATTGTTGGCCAGATCAAAGAGTTACTGGACAGTCGCGTACGCCCCGCTGTGGCACAAGACGGCGGTGACATCACGTTTCACGGCTTTGAACACGGTGTCGTCTATCTGCACATGCAAGGCGCCTGTGCTGGTTGCCCATCTTCGACCCTGACGTTGAAAATGGGTATCGAAAACCTGTTGCGCCACTATATCCCCGAAGTGACCGAGGTTCGCCCGGTTGCCGTCTGACCCGCTAATATTAGCATTTGATACGTCGGCCGCGCATTGCGCGGCCGCTTTGCTGTCCGGTGACGCTGTTTTGGCCCAACGCACCGAAATGATGAGCCGCGGGCAAGCAGAACGCCTGATGCCATTGTTGCAAGACCTGCTTGCCAAGGCCAATCGCTCATGGAGTGATCTGGACGCGCTCGGAGTTGGCGTTGGACCGGGTAACTTTACCGGCATTCGAATCGGCGTATCCGCAGCACGCGGCTTGGCATTGGGATTAAGCATTCCGGCGGTTGGCGTCACCGGATGCGAGGCACGATCTTTGGCATCGCCAGCACCGGACTTAGTCGCGATTTCGGCCCCTCGTGATCAGGTCTATCTTTGCAATCCAACTGATCCCAGCATTGATCCAAAACTTATGTCGTTGGATGCAGCACAGCAAATAGCACAGTCTCTTGGCCGATCTCTGAACACCGAAACCGCGCCGCAACAAGTTGCCATCGCTATTGCCAAAATTGCCGCAACTCGTTGGCAAAAAACCACAACTTCTCCTGCTCCACTATACGTACGACAGGCTGATGCTGCGCCGTCACGCGACCAACCACCTGTTCTGATCGCGTGATGTCGCCAGACGATATGGCCACATTGCACGCCGCAGGTTTTACCCAGTCGCGCCCTTGGTCCGCCGACGAATTTGCTTCGTTATTATCCTCACCGCACTGTTTTGCTGTAGGTGACACCAGATGTTTCGCGCTGATCCGCGTCATTGCGGATGAGGCCGAATTGCTGACCATCGCCACCCATCCCGACCATCTTCGTCAGGGGCTTGCTTTGCGGTGTATGGCGAATTGGCAAGAACAGGCGCAGAAACGCGGGGCGACCACGGCGTTTCTTGAGGTTGCCGAGGATAACAGCGCGGCCTGCGCGCTTTACCTCAAATGTGGCTTTGCGCACAGCGGCACCAGACCGTCGTATTATAACCGCTCACCTCTTGCTGCGGTCGACGCAATCGTGATGCAATCCACGTTCACTTGAGGTTAGGCAGCTAATTCTTGACCGTTTAATAAAAAACCGGTTGACCAGTAGGCCTGCGTACGGCCTTATTTACCGCATCAATGAAGCTGCTCGCTTTATCGGGTCGAGGGGCTTAGTCCTGACGCTCCAACATAAATCCACTAGGGAGAACAATATGAGCTTTATGAAATCACTTATGGGCGCTGCTGCAAGCGTCGCACTGGTTGCTGGTGCTGCTGCGGCCGATCCTGCGCTGATCTATGATCTTGGCGGCAAGTTCGACAAATCCTTTAACGAATCGGCCTTTAACGGTGCCGAACGTTGGGCCAAAGAAACTGGTGGCAAGTATTTTGAGATCGAAATGCAGTCCGAAGCTCAGCGCGAACAGGCTCTGCGCCGTTTCGCCGAAGCCGGTGCAAACCCGATCATCACAACCGGTTTCGCGTTTAGCGGACCAATCGGCGATGTTGCCGGTGACTATCCTGACACCACATTCGTGACCGTTGATGGCTGGGTTCCGGATGCGCCAAACGTGCTGATCGTTTCGTTCACAGAACATGAAGGTTCGTATCTGGTCGGCATGATGGCGGCGCTGAAATCGAAATCCAACACCGTTGGCTTTATTGGCGGCATGGATGTTCCGCTGATCCGCAAATTCGCCTGTGGTTATGCGCAGGGTGTCAAATCCGTGAACCCGGACGCGACGATTGTGTCTAACATGACCGGCACAACACCATCGGCCTGGAATGACCCGGTGAAAGGTTCCGAACTGGCCAAAGCACAAATTTCGCAAGGTGCTGATGTGATCTATGCGGCTG
>JAHRVZ010000108.1 GCA_019090405.1 Paracoccaceae bacterium | reverse complement strand
TACGGCATCCCGTATTCGGTGCTTTTGTTGATATTCATTGCCATCACCATGACGCTCATGGCGCGTAAATCCCGTTTTGGCCGATATATTTTTGCCACCGGGGGAAACCCGGATGCTACCGAACTGGCCGGCATCAACACCCGTTGGCTGACCGTCAAGATCTTTGGCCTGATGGGTTTGCTTTGCGCAATTTCGGCGGTTGTTGCATCGGCCCGTTTGACCAATCACACCAACGACATTGGCACGCTTGATGAATTGCGCGTCATTGCTGCGGCAGTGATCGGCGGTACCGCTTTGGCGGGCGGGATAGGCACCATTCACGGGGCCATTCTGGGCGCGCTGATTATGCAGTCGCTGCAATCGGGCATGGCGATGGTCGGCGTGGATGCGCCACTGCAAAACATGGTTGTCGGAGCAGTTCTGGTTTTGGCGGTACTGATCGACATCATTTATCGCAAAAAGACGGGGGCAGCGTAATGACGACTCCTTTAGTAGATATGCGTGACATCTGCATTTCATTCGGCGGTGTTCACGCAGTAGATCACGTCAGCGTGGATTTGCATGCCGGAGAGGTCGTGGGATTGCTTGGCCATAACGGTGCGGGAAAATCGACACTGATCAAAATCCTGTCGGGGGCTTATCAGTCAGATAGCGGCGAAATTCGCATCAATGGCGAAAAAGTCGACATCAACAATCCACGTGATGCGCGGGCGCATAAGATCGAAACGATTTATCAGACACTTGCTTTGGCGGATAATCTGGACGCCTCAAGCAATCTGTTTCTGGGGCGTGAACTGATAACGCGACTTGGACTGGTGGATGATGATGCGATGGAGGCCGAGACCCGTAAGATCATGGGGCGTCTAAATCCCAACTTTCAGAAATTCGCTGAACCTGTGTCGGCGCTTTCGGGTGGGCAACGTCAGTCTGTGGCCATTGCACGAGCGGTGTATTTTGATGCGCGCATCCTGATCATGGACGAACCGATGGCCGCCCTTGGTCCGCATGAAACGCAGATGGTGGCCGAACTGATCGAGCAGCTGAAAGCGGAAGGCATCGGTATTTTCCTGATCAGCCATGACATCCATGATGTGATGAAACTATGCGACCGGGCCAGCGTGATGAAGAACGGCAAACTGGTGGGCACTGTGGATGTCAACGATGTGAGCGATGATGATTTGCTAAGCATGATTATTCTGGGCAAGCAGCCTGAAGCCAAATCAAACTAGTTGAATTTACTGTTTCAGGGATAGAATATGACCATTCTGGTTGCAGATGTTGGAGGAACGAACAGTCGCCTTGCCTTGGTTGCTGATGGCGTTCCGACATCAATAGAACGTTTTACTAACACAGATTTCACGTCATTCGATGACATTTTGACGCTATACTGTAACGGGCATGATTATGGCCGTCTTAAGGGGGGCTATCTGGCGATAGCGGGGCCGGTTACGTCGACATGGGCGCAGTTAACCAATCTGAACTGGCAGTTTGACACTGGCAAGATTGCAACGGCATTGCCGGGCAGCGGTCCTGTGCATCTGGTCAACGACCTTGTGGCGCTGGGCCACTCTCTGGCGGGGCTTGCTGCGGATCAATTGTCGGTGGTTAAGCCGTCAAAGGGGCCGCAAACGAACGGTCAGGCATTGGTGCTTGGGCTTGGTACCGGGGTCAATATCTGTTTGGTCAAGGATGCTGGTGGTCCGGATCAGGCTCCGGTGGTTATCGAAGCCGAGCAAGGGCATGCCAGTATTCCGCAAAGCGTCTGGGCTGTTTTGCAGGACGAAATCGGCGATGCAGCGACCCAGTGTAAAACCGCCGAGGAATTGTTTTCGGGACGGGGATTGTCGCGGCTATACGGGCATCTTTCTGGTGATGAAAATAGGGATGGGGCCGATATTGTTGCCGGTTATGGCAAAGAAAAAATCGCAACGCGTGCCGTTGATCTTTCGGCGCGACTGCTGGGCGTATTTGCACGCGAGATGGTGTTTCAATATTTGCCATTGGGTGGAATTTATTTTGCCGGTAGCGTTGCACGGGGTGTTTTGCAAACCGATGCGCGTGTTTGCTTTCTTGAGGCATTTGAAGCTGACGGGCCATTTTCTGATCTGATCGGACAAGTTCCGGTTCATGTCATTGTTGATGATGCTGCCGCATTGGTGGGGGTCGCGCGGTACGCTAACTTTACAAGGTAGAAGGTTTCACCGTCCCGCTGGATAAATCCGGTGAAGTGCAACAGATCATTGATTGAATCATGCGGCAGGTGGACGGCGACGATAACGGAAAATTTCTAATTTTCCGACCCGTTTTCTTTCAAAGAAAACGCCGCGCCAAGCCGCTTATCTAACGCCCAATCGCATAGGCCTGCATCAGTCGCGCTGACGCTGATCCGTGCAATATCCCGTTTGGGTCACGACTGGCCGAGGTCAACCGACCCACTGACCACGGTTCCGGTACATCGACCAGATGTCCACGGGACCGTAGATCGGTGATGACCTCTTTGCCAAATCCTGGCTCGACTGTCAGATGGCCGGGCTGCACGTCATGAGGATAGAACGAGGATTGGAAATGAGTGCTGTGAAACAGCGGTGTATCCATCGCCTGTTGCAGTTCCATACCGCCGTGAATCAGGCGCAAAAGATAGATCAGTTGCCATTGATCTTGCTGATCACCACCCGGAGTACCAAAACACAAATTCCCACCGTCAGGGCGCCGGGCAATAGATGGCGATAACGTCGTGCGTGGGCGCCGACCCGGGCACAACGATGTTGGCAGCCCTTCCTCAAGCCAGAACATCTGGGCGCGGGAATTTAGCGCCATGCCCAGCCCCGGTACAACAGGCGAGGATTGCAACCAACCACCCGACGGTGTGGCAGCAACCATATTGCCCCAACGGTCGATCACATCCAGATGCACGGTATCACCGCGCTTTTCGCGCAGATGCGCCATTGTCGGTTCGCCCAACCCTATGGCATCGGGCACCGAAAAGTTGCGGGCCGCACGGGCAATCGCGGCGTCGGCCCAGTGCTCGCATCCATTCAGGCGACCGGGGCGCTGGTCAAAGGATGCAGTGTCAGAAATCATCGCAGCACGTTTGGCCGCGTAGCCGGCTGACAGCAATGTGTCGACTGGAATATCGGTATCGTTGGGATCACCGTAATAGGCTTCGCGATCAGCAAAGCTCAGTTTCATGGTTTCGGCAACAGTATGGACGAAATCCGCACCTATCGTGTCCATCGACTCCAGATCGACATTGGATAAGGTATTCAGAGATTGTAACAGGCTTGGACCTTGCGTCCAAAGACCCGGCTTGTAGACCGTCCAACCGTGATAAACGACACTTAGCGGCGCCTCATAGCTGGCTTGCCAGTCGGCCATATCCTGTCCGCTCAGAACGCCTTTGTGCCGTTCCCCACTGGCATCCAT
>JAHRVZ010000107.1 GCA_019090405.1 Paracoccaceae bacterium | reverse complement strand
ATCTGACGCGCCATGGACCCGGCTCATCCGATGACGACTTCAAGGCCTATCTGTTCACCCGTAACAACCCCAAAGGCGTGCATTTTGAACGCTGGCGCCATGCCTATGGCTGCGGAAAATGGTTCCACGCCGCGCGCCATACCACCACCCTTGAAGTCTTTGGCACCTATCCCGCCCAAACCCTTGAGCCGCCCAAAGACATCCTGACAAAGATCACCAAAAAACACCCAGACTGGCAAAAGGGGCACACACCCTAATGCTTCTTCTCGTCCCAAATACTCAAAATCCCAGGGCTTGCACCCGCGAAAGCCAATCAATATGAGCACCCGCATCCCAGACTACGGTCGCCTGATCGACCGCACGGACGAACGCCTCTTTACCTTCAACGGTAAAACTATGCGTGGGTATGGTGGTGACACGCTGGCGTCGGCCCTGCTTGCCAATGATCAGATGCTGATGGGCCGGTCGTTCAAATACCACCGCCCGCGCGGCGTGGTTGCGTCCGGCGCGGAAGAGCCCAACGCGCTGATGAACCTTGGCACCGGCAACCGGTTTGAACCTAACCAACGCGCCACGACGACGGAACTGTATGATGGGTTGGTCGCAGCCTCTCAAAACCACTGGCCGTCGCTTGATTTCGATGTGGGTGCGGCGAACAGCCTTCTGTCTCGGTTCCTGCCTGCCGGGTTCTACTATAAAATGTTCATGTATCCGCGTGCCTTCTGGAAACATCTGTACGAACCGATCATTCGCCAGTCCGCGGGTCTGGGCCGCGCCCCAAAAGACCGTGACGCAGACAGCTACGAACATTTCTATGCCTTTGTGGATGTGCTGATCGTCGGCGGAGGTATTGCCGGATTACTGGCCGCACGGACAGCGGCGCAATCAGGTGCCAAAGTCCTGCTGGTCGAGCAAACGGCCCATTGGGGCGGTCGCGCGCCGGTCGATGGTGGAACTGTCAACAATACCCCCATTCAGGCCTATATCGACGAGATTGTTGCAGAACTGGCGGCAATGGCCAATGTTACCTTGCGCACGCGTCTGATGGGTGCCGGTGTTTATGATCACGGCTATGCGCTGGGCTATGAGCGCTTGAGCGACCATGCGCCCGACACCGGTGGCCCACGCCATCGCTTGTGGCGCATCCGGGCCAAACAGATCATCACCGCTACGGGTGCGATTGAACGGCCTCTGTCGTTTGCAGGCAATGACGTTCCCGGCGTCATGCTGGCCTCGGCGGTGCGCGATTATGTGGTGAACTACGGCGTCGCGCCCGGTCAACGCACCGTTGTCGTGACCAACAACGATGATGGGTATCGCACAGCCATTACCTTGAAAAACGCGGGACTGAAAGTACCGCGCATTCTGGATGCCCGCGAATCCGGCGGCGGTGCGGGCATGCAAGAGGCCGCGCGCCTTGGCATTCGCGTTGATTGTGGTCGCGCGGTCGCCAACGTAACGGGCGGCAAACGCGTGCGCGCGGTGCATGTCTGTGCGCAGAGTGGCGCAGGTGGTGCTTTGGAAGAGATCGCCTGTGACGCGGTTGCCATGTCCGGTGGCTGGTCGCCGGTGGTGCATCTGTGGTCCCACTGCGGAGGCAAACTGATCTGGGACAAAGAGCAGTCGTTTTTCCGCCCTGATCCGGAACGCGCGCCTACCGGAGCCAGCGGCGAGACATTTGTAAGCGTGGCCGGATCGGCCAATGGTGCAATGGATTTGGCGGATGTTGTTTCAGATGCGGATGCCGCTGGTAAGAACGCCGTAAAAGCCGCTGGTTTCAAAGCAAAAAGAACCAAATCTCCACAGGCTGATCCACAGGTGGAATCTCGGCTGGAACCGGTTTGGTTGATGCCCAAAAACGCCATGATACAGTTGCGCAGTAAATCCTGGCTGGACTTTCAGAACGATGTAAAGGTGTCTGACGTGCAACTGGCCGCACAAGAGGGCTATGAAAGTGTTGAGCATAGCAAACGCTATACCACCCTGGGCATGGCGACAGATCAGGGAAAGCTAGGTAACATCAATGGCCTGGCGACATTGGCGAATGCTCTTGACGCAGATATTCCTGCCGTTGGCACCACCACATTCCGCCCACCTTACACGCCAATTTCCATGGGTGCGATTGGTGGCGAGGCGCGTGGCGATATCTTTCAGCCGATCCGCAAAACGCCGATGCATGACTGGAACGAAACCCACGGTGCCGATTGGGAACCGGTTGGCCTTTGGCGGCGTCCCTATGCCTATCTGAATAGCGGTGAAACTGTCCACAACGCGGTTATGCGCGAGGTGAACAACACCCGACAACATGTTGGTTTGCTTGACGCTTCTACGCTTGGAAAGCTGTTAGTAAAAGGTCCAGACGCAGGCAAACTAATGGACATGCTCTACACCAATATGATGAGCAATCTGAAACCGGGCCGTTGCCGCTATGGCCTGATGTGCAGTGAAAACGGGTTTCTGATTGATGATGGCGTGGTCGCGCGCATCAATGACGATACATTCCTGTGCCATACGACAACTGGCGGCGCAGACCGCATTCACGCGCATACAGAGGAATGGCTGCAAACCGAATGGTGGGACTGGAAGGTTTATGTCGCCAACCTGACCGAACAATATGCCCAGATTGCTGTTGTTGGTCCGGATGCGCGCCGTGTCCTTGAAAGGCTTGGCGGCATGGACGTAAGTGCCGAGGCGTTGACGTTCATGGATTGGAAAGACGGTGAAATCGGCGGCTTTGACGCCCGCGTTTATCGTATCTCGTTCTCGGGGGAATTGTCCTACGAAATTGCGGTGCCGGCCTCTCAGGGACTGGCATTCTGGACCGCCCTGATAGAGGCGGGGAAAGAGTTCGGCATTATGCCCTACGGCACCGAAGCCCTGCACATCATGCGCGCCGAAAAGGGGTTTATCATGATTGGTGATGAAACCGACGGCACGGTGATTCCGCAGGATCTGGGGCTGAACTGGGCGATTTCGAAGAAAAAAACCGACTATCTGGGCAAACGCGCACAAGAGCGCAGTTTTATGGTCGATCCGGACCGCTGGAAACTGGTCGGGCTGCAAACCACCGATGGGTCGGTTCTGCCGGATGGGGCCTATGTGGTGGGTGATGGTGTCAATGCAAACGGTCAGCGCAATGTGATCGGACGGGTGACATCGACCTACTATTCGCCAACGCTTGATAAAGGGATCGCCATGGGGTTGCTGCTGCATGGTCCTGACAGAATGGGTGAGATTGTGAATATTCCGGGCATTGACGATACTGTTTTTACAGCGAGGATCGTTGATCCGGTATTTTATGACAAGGATGGGGAGAAACCAAATGCCTGAGACTGTCAGCGCCCTGAACCATGCCGAATTTGATGGTCTGTCCCATGTCTGTGAAATTGGGTTGCAGGGCATGATTACCTTGCGTGGCGATCTAAGTGTCAAGAATATCGTCAGCGCCGCTACCAAGTCGGCGGGCGTGCCTTTGCCTGCAATGAACAGGGTTGAGATCGACGGAAACAACGGTCTTTGCTGGATGTCGCCTGACGAATTGCTGGTGCTGTGCGCTTATGATGAGGTCGAGGCAACACTTGCAAGAATGCAGGAAAGACTGAGCCAATCCCACGCGCTGGTGGTTAACGTCAGCGACGCGCGTGCGGTGTTTCGGGTCAGCGGACCAAATGCGCGTGAACGGATGGCCAAGCTGTGCCCGGTTGATCTGTCCCCCTCGGCGTTCAAGCCCGGCATGTTCCGGCGCAGTCGGATGGCGCAGGTGCCTGCCGCATTCTGGATGTGTGATGAGCAAACATTTCAGATCATCTGTTTTAGGTCGGTTGCGGATTATGT
>JAHRVZ010000106.1 GCA_019090405.1 Paracoccaceae bacterium | reverse complement strand
CGACGTTTACCACGGGACCACGGTAGAATCACGTCGTTGGCTTTGGCAGAGTTTACTATCGACTGGATAAATCGCGTGTTGGTATTCATTGGTCTGTCCCATGCATCTTTTTTGTTTTGCCGGATCATTTCTGGCGAGTAAGCACAGGATAAAGTGGCAATGGGGCAGATTTTTGTCGGATTCAGGGAAATGTCACGTTTTTGGATTGTGCGGTCTGGATAAGAATTCGACATGTGCAAATTTTCACTAAATACCAGTTATTTAAGCCGAAAATTGGCGACTTTTGTTGCTTAGGGAATAGGGCACTATGGCTGTCGCGTTTGAAAATGACAGCAAGCTATCTGAGCGCGGCGCAACTATAGGCGAATTGTTGAAATCAGGCGGCCATAGTCGGCTTCTTTTGCGTGTGTCGATCGGCGATAAGAATAGAATCTGTCGGCGTCAGCATAGGTACAATGGCGGGTCCATTCGGCGGCACCGATGCCCGCACGGCGCATTCGGTGCAACCCAAAGGCGGGCAGGTCAAATTGCACCCGATCGCCGCTGCCACCCGCAAAAAAGCGCGCGTTATCCGGGTCGTCCATCAGGAAGTCATCCATGAAATCGGGACCAACCTCATAGGCGGACTGGCTGATACAGGGGCCAATAACGGCCGTTGTGTTTGCCCTGTTCGCGCCCAAGTGCTCCATCGCGTCAAGAGTGGCCTCAAGCACACCGTCCAGCGCCCCGCGCCAGCCTGCATGGGCGGCGCCAATAACACCCGCGTCAACGTCGGCAAACAGCACGGGTTGGCAATCGGCGGTCAGGATTGACAACGCCAACCCCGGAATCGCGGTAACCATGGCATCGGCACGCGGGCGGTCACTGGTCGCGGTGTCAACGGTAAAGACTTTGGCCGAATGGATCTGATGCACAGCTTGCAAAGCGTCAGAAGCGACTTGCATGGCATCGGCAACGCGGGCGCGGTTGATATGGACAATTTCGCTTTGGTCAGATGATCCATAGCCGCAATTCAGCCCCGAAAACACACCGGACGAAGCACCACCCCGACGGGTGAAAAATCCATGCCGTATGGACGGTAATAAATCAGATGCAAGAATTTCCAGCGTCATAGGCCAAATCCGGGTGGTGGTGATGCGTTGGGCGGGTAAAGCCCAAGCGTTTTGAACAGATTTCCCATTTCCTGAGGGTGCGTCAACCTGCGATGTGCAGAAATCAGTGCCTCAAGTTCTGTATCCTTTAGGCCTTTGGCCAATGTCTGCGCCCTTGTGGTGATCCCCAACCGTTCAAGAAACACGCCCTGAGTGGTGAGTTTCGTATGGCCACAGCCAGCGGCACGGGCGGCGTTGGCCAGAGGCTCAAAATCTACATGCGCGGTCAGATCGGCGAGGCCGGGATCCGCAAGCGGGTCAACGGGTTTGTGGTCGCGTATCGCCTGCAATGTATCCCCAAGAGACCGCCAATCACCATAATCCACAATCAGCGCCGCCCCGCCATGTGTGGCGATGCGCTGGGCAATTGTTGCGGTGATGGGGGCTGTCGTGGGGCTTATCTCGACCAGATCATTGTCTTTTGTGTCGTCAAGCCGATGCGCCAGCGCGTCCAGATTGTTTGGCGCGGTCAGTCCAAAGATCAGCCTATCGTCTTGCGAGCCGACACGGCGTTCGGACCAGCCCGGACCCGCGCGCTGATACTGGCGGATTGGCAAAGCGTCAAAAAATTCGTTCGCGACAAGAAACAGGGGTTGGTCGGGCAGGTCGGTCACGCTGTTGCACCAGCGTGGCGCATAGCTTTGCAATGTCTCGGCCTGAACTGCGCGCAGTTTGGGCGAGGCGTCAATCAGAA
This sequence comes from Paracoccaceae bacterium, assembly GCA_019090405.1. Taxonomy (GTDB): domain Bacteria; phylum Pseudomonadota; class Alphaproteobacteria; order Rhodobacterales; family Rhodobacteraceae; genus NORP181. The sequence goes on along the minus strand of JAHRVZ010000106.1, from coordinate 1,007 downwards.
CCAGGTCGATGGCTGCATGAAAACCCGCAATTTTATGCGTGGCACGCAGCATATCTAACATCAATGTTCCGCGACCGGGACCGATTTCGGCCAGTGTGATGCGCGCAGGGCTGCCTTGGTCCAGCCAGCATTGTGCCAGTGACAGACCTATCAATTCACCAAACATCTGGCTGATTTCTGGTGCTGTGATGAAGTCTCCGGCAACTCCGAATGGATCACGGGTGGTGTAATAGCCCAGCGTTGGGTGCAGCAGGCAATCGGTCATGTAATCGGCAAGGCTTATTGGGCCGTCCTGCCGGATACGGGCAATGATCTGGTTCTTCAGGGTCATGGTTCATTGACGCGCCAGGCGCGCAGGATCAGCCAAAGTCCAACGGCCATCATCGGCAGCGAAAGGGACTGACCCATTGTCAGACCATAGCCGTTGATTTGCCATGCCAGCCCCATAGGATTGCCCACGCTGACAAATTGCGCATCTGGTTGGCGGAAAAATTCGACACAAAACCGCGCAAGGGCATAGCCGGTCAGGAAGGTGCCGACGACAAGACCGCCCGATTTGAACGCGCCACGGCGATAGACCATCCAAAGCAATAGCAGCCCCAGAACCAGCCCTTCTAAAGCGGCCTCATATAATTGTGAGGGGTGGCGGGCGCAGATGCCAACCACTTCGGCGCAGGTTTGGGCAGCCGCGCCGGGGAAAACCATACCCCAGGGCATATCGGTGGCCCGGCCCCACAATTCGGCGTTGACGAAATTGGCCAGGCGCACAAAAAGGATCGGGATCGGGACCGCATGAGAAATGAAATCGGCAATGGCGATCAGCGGGATTTTCTGGCGTTGCGCAAAAATCAGAACCGCAAGGACGACCCCAAGAAAGCCGCCGTGAAACGACATGCCTCCGTTCCAGATCATCAGTATTTCCGAAGGGTGGGACAGATAGTAAGCCGGTTGATAAAACAGCACAAAGCCCAGTCGCCCGCCCAGAATGACAGCAATGATGATCCATG
>JAHRVZ010000105.1 GCA_019090405.1 Paracoccaceae bacterium | reverse complement strand
TCCGAAAGCGCCTCTTGGACGCCTTGTTCCATATCCTTCAGTCCGCAAATATAGATATGCCCCTTGGGATCCTGTAGCAAACGGGCAACGCGATCGCTCTCTTGTCGCAGCTTGTCCTGCACATATTGCTTGGTTTCACCGTCTTGACGACTAAACGCAAACACCTTTTTCAGGAAACTTTCAGGGATTTTGTTAAGCGGGCCGAAATACGGCAATTCTTCGGGTCGCCGCGCGCCAAATACCAGTGTCATGGATTCGCTAACATCCGGAGCTTCGCGCTGGCGCCGCATGGTAAACCCCCGAAACGGAGCTGATCCGGTGCCAGTGCAGATCATCAGCAAATGCGCGTTTGCATCCGTCGGCAGCAGGAACGTCGCTCCAAACGGACCTGTTAGTTGAACCTTATCGCCCTGCTTTAGATCACAGACAAAATTTGAACAGACCCCATTTTCTTCGCGTTTTACAGTAAGCGACAAGTTGTTGAAATTTGGCCGTTCCCCATCGCGTGGGCTGGATACTGAATAAAGCCGCGGCAAATAGGGTTTGCCTGCCTCATCCGCCCCCGGCGGAATGATCCCGACGCTTTGGCCTTCCAGAACCGGAAATGGCAGACCGCCCAGATCCAGAATGATATGGCGCACATCGCTGTCACTGTTGTCATGTGTCAGGCGGTAATTGCCCTGCACGGTAGCAGTGGCCGGCTTGCCCAGATTATACATATTGATTGTTGGCTTGGACGCTGACGCAGGCGCAATTGATTTGCCGCCTGCCCCTTTATGTGCCTCGGCCAGCAGAGCTGCCATATCATCGTCCAGCGCCTCTATTCCGGTATCGGTGGCGCTGTCGGTTTCAATCTCGGCCTGTTCCGGCAAATCTTCCCATTCAAATTGCTCTTGCAGCGAATATGGCGTGTTCACAACACGCCATTCGTCGATGGATCCGGTCGGGCAAACCGGAATGCAATCCATACAGAAATCACATTTTGAGGCATCAACAACAACATTGTCATCGTTATGTTCAATTGCCTCAAGCGGGCAGGTCATTTCACAAGTGTAACAGCGAATACAAATTTCGGGGTCTATCAGGTGCTGCTTTAGCGGTGAATTCATGACTCCCGGCCATTACATTTCAACACAGCGTCCGGCAGGCATTGCATTTCAAAGAACTGCCAGCACATGCCAGTGCAATCTTTGCAATCCAGACAGGCGCGTTTGAATGACAGCATGGTGGCCAGATTATCAAATGCGACGATTGTTCGGTCTATATCCATGATTCTTGCCTATCTCTACGCGCCTTTTCGTATCTGCCCGGAGGGTCTCTCCGGGCAGATTATATCATGCCATATGCAATTTGACGTATTCAAACTCACCCGGCTTGTTGTCGATGCCAACTTTCGGAGGCGCAATCCAACTCGCGTATTTCCCGATCTCGGTACAAGGTTTCATCAGCGATTGAATGAAATCGCCATCCGCTTTGGTCGGCAACCAATCTTTGCTTCTCTCCAGCCAATCCTCGGATGACAGGATGTTGCCATCCGGGTCCACAGCTACCGTGGAAAACACACCAATCTGACGATGAAAACCTTCATGCGGAATTTTCAGCTCAAAATCGACGCCGGATTTTGCAATCAATTTGTTCCAACGACCAACACCACCCGCAGCATCGCGCACATAATCATCCCGCAAACGCATGTTGATGGCTGTCAATGCGGGCACATCTTCGGCAACGATGGCACCGTCTTTGACTGTCCGCACTTCGTATTTGTCATTGCTCAGCTTATGATCGTCTTTGATCCGCGGCTCTAAATAACGGCCTTTGATGCCCGAATTGAACGCGTTGGCCGCGTTGGTCGAGACCTCGTTGCCGAACAGGTCCAGTGACAATGTATAATGCAGGTTCATCTTTTTCTGGATTGTCGGCAGGTCGATCACACCAAGGTTGCGAATTTTGTCGATGTCATAGGGGTCGGTGATTCCGGCCTTGTTCATCGCATCCACGGTCGCCTGAATGGTGCGCCCTACGCCAGTTTCGCCCACAAACATGTGGTGCGCCTCTTCGGTCAGCATGAACCGGCAGGTGCGCGATAAAGGGTCAAACCCAGATTGCGCCAATGCCTCGAGCTGCATTTTCCCATCCCGGTCGGTGAAATAGGTAAACATGAAAAAGCTCAGCCAATCCGGGGTTTCCTCGTTGAATGCCCCCAGCATCCGCGGCGCTTCTTCAGAGCCGGACGAGCGGCGCAGCAGATCGTCGGCCTCTTCACGACCATCGCGGCCAAAGTATTTGAACAGCAGATAGACCATTGCCCAAAGGTGGCGCCCCTCTTCGACATTGACCTGAAACAGGTTTCTCATGTCGTACAGTGACGGGGCGGTCAGACCAAGAAAGCGTTGCTGCTCGACCGATCCGGGTTCGGTGTCGCCCTGAATAACGATCAGGCGGCGCATCAGCGAGCGGTATTCGCCGGGCACTTCCTGCCATGCCAGTTCGCCGGCATTCTCGCCACAGGGAATACGGCGGTCTTCGACCTGAGGCGCCAGCAAAACACCCCAGCGATATTCAGGCATTTTGACATAATCAAATTTGGCCCAGCCTTTTGGATCAACAGAAACCGCAGTACGCAAATAGATCAGGCTGTCCTGAAAATTCTTTGGGATCAGGTCGTTCCACCAGTTGATATAGCCCGGATGCCACCGTTCAAGCGCCTTGAGCACTTTTTTATCCGAAGACAAACCCACATTGTTGGGGATTTGTGTGTCGTAGCTTACGTTTAGTAGATCGGTCATTGTTTACTCCTGATCCGGCCTTTGTTGATTTCGTAATGCGTCGTTATACGCGTTCCATGTTGTATTCACCGCGCACGCCGCTGCCATAGCGTTGCAAGGCACCCGCCTTGCCCACCGCATTGGGGCGCTGAAATATCCAGTTCTGCCAAGCTGTTAAGCGGCCAAAAATCCGGGTTTCCATAGTCTCGGGACCGGCAAAGCGCAGATTGGCCTCCATTCCGGTCAGCGCATCTGGCGAGAAACTTGCCCGTTCCTCAAAGAACACGCGAATTTCGTCTTCCCAGTCGATGTCATCCATGATCATCGTGACCAGACCCAATTCATCAGCCTGTTCAGCCTCAAGCGCCTGACCTATGCAATCCTGTGCCTTGCCCACTGCCGCAGGTTCACCAAGAAATCGCGTTTCAAGGCGGGTCAGGTCATTTCCCATCGGCATCGGACCAAAATTGCTGGCCGACAAAGAGATCGCCGCCATTGGCCGACTGTCGCCTTCAAACTCACCTTCCATCATATAGCTGCGGTCCACAGCCCAAAGCAGTTCAGCCAGAACGCCGCTGAAACATGACCCATGTTCGACCAGGGCAATCAATGTGCGTGACGTCATATCGACCCGCTTTAGCACCCGTTTCCAGTACTTCAGCACTTCGTTTGCTAACCAGTGGTCCGGATTGTTAAGCAACAGCGCCTCATGTGCCTGCAACAAATCGGTGTCCCCTTGGGTGCGGAACACCAACAACGCCAATTCGGTTTCGTTCAGACGTAAATGCATGATCGCATCGTCCAACTCGCGGGCTGCGCGCAACATATAGGCATCTGCCCCCAGCGCCTGCATCGCCTCCATATCTGCCGGAGCCTCGCCATCAGGCCCAGAGATGGTGAGCGTCGCAATGCTGTTTGCGCGGTCGATTTCGACCTCGACAGAAGTGTAGGACACCGATCCATCAGCCCCGAACGTGCGGCTCAAGGGTGTCAGTTCGATGCCCGTCAGACCAGATTGCTTAGCCGAAGCCGCCGCGAATTCGCGGGCGCGATCCTGCACAGTTTCATCAAATTTCGAGT
>JAHRVZ010000104.1 GCA_019090405.1 Paracoccaceae bacterium | reverse complement strand
TGCCGGGGCTGACCCGGCTGGCGCAGGCGGTCAAGGCCGAAGGCGGCGTGCTGATCGGCCAGATCAACCATGCCGGCCGTCAGACCAACAGCGCTATGACCGGTCATCAACTGGTGGCCCCGTCGCCGATTCCTTGCCCGCTGAACCGCGAAATGCCGCATGAATTGACCTTTGCGGAAATTGAAACGCTGGAGCAGGCCTTTATCGACACGGCGCAGCGTTTGGCCAAGGCGGGGTTTGATGGCGTAGAATTGCACGGCGCGCATGGCTATCTGATTAACGCATTCCTGTCGCCCCAATCCAACCTGCGCAGCGATGCCTATGGCGGCAGCGATAAAAACCGGATGCGGTTTGTGGTGAACATCATTCGCGGAATAAAACAGGCGTTGGGCGATGATTTCCCGCTACTGGTGCGTATCAGCGCTGAGGAATTCGTCGAAAACGGCCTTACCGCTACGCAATCCATCGAAATTGCCAAACGGCTAGAGGCCGAGGGAGTACATGCGCTTTCGGTGTCGGTCGGGGTCTATGGATCATTTAACAAAGTGTCGATGATCACCGGCGAACCCGAAGGCCAGTGGCTTGACCTTGCGGGTCAGATCAGGGCTGCGACCGATATTCCGATCATCGGGGTTGGCCGGATCAAACGCGCCTCGGTGGCCGAGGCCGGGTTGGCGGCGGGGCAGATCGACATTGCTGCCTTTGGGCGGGCCTCGATTGCGGATCCGTATCTGCCGGCAAAGATCATTGAGGGCCGCGAAGAAGACATCGGTTGGTGTCTAGGTTGCAATATCTGCCTTGGTCGATCCAACCGCCCGCAGATCATCTGCCCGGTCAATCCGCTGGTTGGACGTGAGGCGCTAACGCCGGTTCACGATGTCAGCGAGGCGCGCCAAATCTCGGTTCATGGTAGCGGTCTTGCAGCGTTGACAGCCGCTTGGGCGGCGTCGACGCGCGGTCATAAGGTCAGCGTGGTCGACGATGATGGCCCACCCGGCGGGATGCAGGGCTGGCGCGCGCATGTGCCGGGGCAGGCGGAACATGACGAGGTTTTGCAGGGCGCACGCCGCCGTGCCGAAATCGCAGGTGTGGAATTTGCATCGACCGCCCCCCAAACCACAACCGATCACTGGCGGGTCCGCAGGTTTCAACCGCTTACGCCTTTGACCAGCGATGCTGCCAAACCAGTGTCCAGTTACGACGTTTTGTCAGGGCGGGTTTCCTTCAACGGCGCACAGCATGTGGCGGCAATTGGTGATGATCTTGCCACGGCCGAGGTGGCGTTGATTGCCGCCAGTCAGGGCATTCGCGTCACCTTGGTGACGTCCGGCAAGGTCATCGCCCGCGATGCCCACCCCGGATACCGCGAGATCACCCGCAACCAGCTTTTGGCGCTGGGAGCAACGTTTTGTCAGGACAATACAGTGCCTGAGGATGCGGATTTGCACATTGTCGGGCGTGCTGGCCGACTGTCTTACGATGACCCTACTGCCTGGGTCATGCCAGAGGGTCCGACAGATGCGCTGATCAGCGATGCCTATGAGCCGGGAGCGATCACAACGGGCGTCTATGACGCCTTTGAACTGGCCACCAGTTTTGAGCAAACACAACCACGCCATCCCGGTTCGGATGATGCCCAATGAAAAGACAATTGATCCCATGACTGAAAAAACACCAACCGAAAACGTCGCAATTCCTGCTGATGGCCTGCCTGTCCTTAGTGCTGGCGCGGGCATAAATTTCTTTAGTGATGTGCGGGTGCTGGACCTGACTACATCAGTCGCCGGGCCTTATGCCGGGATGCTACTGTCTGATTTCGGCGCCGAGGTCATCAAGGTCGAGCGCCCCGGAGGCGATGACATCCGCGCCTGGGGACCGCCGTTTCTGGACGGCGAGGCGCTGTGGTTTCTGGCCATCAACCGCAACAAGAAAAGCGTCGTTCTGGACCTGACCGACACCAGCCAGCGCGAGGTTCTGCGCGAGTTGGTAAAGACCGTGGATGTGGTGCTGACCAACCAGCCGCTGTCGGTGCAAAAGAAACTGGGGTTGGATCATGCTTCGCTTACGGCGCTGAATGAGCGGCTTATCTTTACCTCGATCACCGGGTTTGGATTGACCGGACCGCGCGCCGGTCTGACCTGTTATGATCTGATCGCCGAAGGCTATTCGGGCATTATGGATATCACGGGTGCCTTGGGTGGCGAGCCACAAAAGATCGGCGCTCCGGCGGCGGATATGCTGGCTGGGCAGGATGCTGCCATGGCGACGATGGCAGCGCTTTATGATCGTAAGAACACTGGCAAGGGGCGGTTGATTGATGTCTCACTGGTGGAAAGCATGACCCGCTTTCTGTCCTGTCGGATTTCCAGTTATCTTGGCTCGGGTGATGTGCCAAAACGCAGCGGCGGCACCGATAGCGTGATCGCGATATATCAGCCGTTTGACACCGCCGATCTGCCGATGACACTGGGTCTGGGCAATGACGGTATCTGGAAACGGTTCTGGCAGGCGGTTGGTCAACCTGATTATGCCGCGCGTTCCGGGTTTGAAACCAACGCCTCGCGGCGGGTGAACCGCGAAGCAATCGTGGCCGACATTCAGAATGTCATCAAAACCCGCAGCCGGGATGAATGGCTGAAAATATTCGCCGACGCCCGTGTCCCTGCAGGCCCGATCTATAGCGTGGATGAGGTTGCTTCGGATACCGACCTGATCGAACGGGAATTGTTCTTCCTGCTTGAGGATGATGGCCGTCTGGTCCCTCAAATTGGATTGGGAATACATATCGACGGGCAGGCGGCGCGTCCTCGCTCGGCTCCGCCGCGGCTGGGGCAGCATAATGCGGAAATCCTGCCCTAGGGCGAAACAACTCACAAAGAGGCATCACATGACCTATAGCGAAATCACCTACGAAGAAGACGGCCCCATCGGCACTATCACGCTGAATCGGCCCGATAATGGCAATATGTTCACCGAAACCATGTGCCACGAAATCCGCGACTGCATCGAAGGCATGCGCCGCGAAACCCGCACGCGGGTTCTGGTGATTACCGGGGCTGGCGACAGGTTTTTCTGCATCGGCGGACAAAAGGACGGGATGGAGGACACGATGCTTTACGCAGGTGTTTTGCCAACCCTTGAAATGTACGAAGCCATTGATAAATTGCAAAAACCAGTGATCGCCAGTGTGAACGGTTATGCTGTGGGGGGCGGAAACGTGTTGCAGGTGGTGTGTGATCTGACCATCGCCAAGGAATCCGCCGTATTCCGGCAGGTCGGGCCGATGATGGGGTCATTTGATGCCGGCTATGGCACTTGGTATCTTGAGGATCTGGTCGGCAAGAAACGTGCCAAGGAAATCTGGTACACCAACCCCAAGATGTCCGCAGCAGAGGCGCGTGAAATCGGCATGATCAACCGCGTTGTGCCTGACGCTGAACTCAAGGAAAAAACCCGCGAATATGCGCTTGAGGTGGCGGATCGCGGATCGTTTGCGCTTGCCTCAATCAAAGGCGCGTTCAATGCGCGTCACGGTGGGGTTGGCGGGCTGTCGCGCGTTACCCATGATCTGTTGCTGCGTCAGAACCTGAAATCCGAAGAATCCAAGGAACTATCCGCCAGTTTCCGCGAAAAGCGTAAACCTGACCCGTCAACCTTTGGTCACTGAGGTGCCGCATGATCCCCTATCTCACTCTGCATGACCCACAATCTGCCGCGCGGTATTACGATACCGGCGTCTGGACCCGCGATACGTTTTATTCGTTGCTGGTCAAATGGGCCGAAACCTATCCCGACCAACCGGCGCTGCGCGATGGTTGGGGGGCGCTGAGCTGGAAACAGCTGCGTGCGCGGGTGGATGGGATGGCGGATGATCTGGCCGCTCAGGGTTTGACACGGGGTGATCCGGTGTCAATCTGGATGACCAGCCGGGTCGAGGTGGTCATCACCTTTCTGGCCTGTTCGCGCGACGGGCTGGCCTGTAACCCGTCGCTGCACAAGACCTATACCTGTGCTGAAATCATCACCCTGTTGAAACGCCTGAACACGGCGGCATTGGTTACTGAACCCGGTTGGGGTGCAGACAGGGAGGATTGCGATTTTGAGAGTATGCTGGGCGAGGTCGGGTCACTACGCAAACTTTATACGCCGGATAATTTTCCCGGCGCGGCAAAGGAGCCGGCGCAATCATGGCACGACAACCCCGACACCATCAGCTATCTGGCCTTTACTTCCGGCACCACAGGACAGCCCAAATGCGTCATGCATTCGGCCAATACGCTGATGTCCAACTGTCGTGATCTGGTGGCAGATTGGGGCGTTTCCCATGAATCGGTGATCCTGTCGCTTAGTCCTTTGTCGCATCACATCGGCTGGGTGGCGGTGGGACAATGGTTGGTGTCTGGGGGCTGTCTGGTGACAGAAAACCTGCGTCCCGGTGTCAGCCAGCTTGATTGGGTGATTGCGTCCGAGGCCAGCTATGTTCTGGGCGTGCCGACCCATGCGATGGACGTGTTGCAGGCGCAAAAGACGCAAGGTTTGAAACGTTTGGGGAATGTGCGCACATTCTATATGGCAGGGGCCGCCATCCCCGAAGTCGTGGCGGAATCCTTTGTTCAGCAAGGCATCACACCGCAGAATATTTATGGCATGACGGAAACGTCTTCGCATCAATACACCCACCCGGATGATGACCCGTCGGTCTGGGTGTCCACTTGTGGACGCGGTGGCAAAGGGTATGAAATTGCGATCTTTGACATGGAAAACCCTGATCTGCCCACACCCTTGGGCGAGGTTGGCCAGATCGGTGGACGCGGTGGGGTGCTGATGCTGGGCTATATGGGCAATCAAGAGGCGACGGGAAACAGTTTCAACCGCGATGGATGGTTCCTGACGGGCGATCTGGGGTCACTGGACGATGCGGGCAACCTGACAGTTCAGGGGCGGTTGAAGGATCTGATCATCCGGGGCGGGCATAATATTTACCCGTCACAGATCGAGGCAGCGGCGCTGCGCCATGATGATATTGAATTGGCAGCGGCGATTGCCATTGCTGACGACCGGCTGGGCGAACGCGTGTGTCTGGCGGTCAAATCCGATCTGGATGCAGATCAGGTATTGGCGCATCTGGCCGCGGTTGGTCTGTCGAAATACGACATGCCGGAATGGTTCTTGTCGGTTGACGAGTTTCCAAAAACCGCAAGTGGCAAAATCCTGAAACGCGAGCTTGAGGCAATGGTGAAACGCGGTGAATTTAAGCCGCAGCGAATTGATAAAAAAGGATAAAAAATGGCGGACAAACAGATAATAGTTACTGGCGCCAGCAAGGGCATAGGCGCAGCCATTGCTATGGACCTGGACCGGCGTGGGTTTCATGTGGCGTGTTTGTCTCGGTCGGGTGTGGCACCGGTCGGGACGGGATACGCCTGTGACATGACTGACGAAGCAGCGGTAAGGGCAACCATTGCGACCTGTGCCGATGCCGGGGATATTATTGGTCTTGTCAACAATGCCGGAATGCATATTCCCGGTAGCATAGCCACGTTGGACATTGGCGATTATGAACGGGTGATGGCGTTGAATGCGACCTCGGTTATGGTCGCCGCGCGCGAGGTCTATCCCTATCTCAAAGACGCAGGCGGTACGATCGTCAATATCGGGTCATTCTTTGACCGTATGGGGGTGCCTGACAATCTCGCCTATTGCGCCTCAAAGGCGGCGGTGGCGGCGATGACCCGCTGCATGGCTGTCGAATGGGCCGATGACGGCATCCGCGCGGTCAATATCGCGCCGGGGTATGTGGAAACCGACCTGAACCGTGAATTTCTGACGCGTCCCAAAGTCGCCAAATGGATGGCCGGGCGTATTGCGGTTGGCAAACCCGCCCAACCAGACGAAATCGCCCGGCTGGTTGGTGCAATTTTTGCCGAAAACATCAATTCCCTGACCGGTGAGACCATCTATGTCGATGGCGCTCAGGGCATCAATCACTAAGGATCGCAGGACATGAAACTGATTGAACAGGTTACAGCCGCGCGCGACTGGAGCGAAGACGAAACGCTGGTACTGGATCAGGTCCACCGCATTGCCCGCGATGTCATCGCACCCAATGCCGGACCTTGTGATGAGAACTGCGCATTTCCCTGGGAAAGCGTCAAGGCGATCAACGCATTGGGTCTGAACACGTTGTTTATCCCCGAAGAATTCGGCGGCGCGCCAATGTCCTATCGGCTGTATCTTGAGGTAGTGGCGATCATATCCGAGGCTTGTGCCTCGACCGGCATCATCTATGCGACCAATTTTCACGCGATGAAGCCGCTAATTGATTTTGGCACCAAAGAGCAATGCGCACGACTGTTGCCGGTGATAGCTGAAGGCGGGCTTGCCTCATTGGCGATTACCGAAAACAATGCCGGGTCGGACGCCACTGGCATGACCACGCGGTTCACTCCGGATGGCGATGATATCATTGTGGATGGGGCCAAAACATTCATCACCAATGGCGATGTGGCCGACCGGATATTGCTGTTTGGCAAATGGTCGGAAATCGACGACGCCAAAGCGGCAATTTCGGTGTTGGTTCTTGAAAAAGACATGCCCGGTTTTTCGGTACTGGGCAAGGAACGTAAAATGGGGCATCGCGCCTCGTCTACCTGCGCGCTGGCGTTTGATGGCATCCGGGTGCCGCGCGCCAATTTGATTGGACAACCGGGGGATGGGTTGCCTATCCTGCTGGCTTCGCTGAATAAATCACGTCCTTCGGTGGCGGCACAGGCGCTGGGGATCACGCGGGCTGCGTTTGGCGACATGGTGGGTTATGCCAATGAGCGCAAACAATCGGGCCGCAAGATCATCGAGTTTCAGGGCAATCAGTTCACATTTGCCGATCTGGCCTGCGATCTGGCGATGCTTGAATCCTGGATGGATCATGTCAGCGGCCTTGTTGACGGCGGAGAGAAAGATTTTGGCCTTGCGGCATCGGCCTTTAAAATGCGCGCCTCGGATCTGGCGATGAAGATGACGACCGAATGCGTGCAGGTTTTTGGTGGCTACGGATATTGTTCGGGCCAGCGCGCCGAACGTCTTATGCGTGATGCCAAGCTGACCCAGATATGGGAGGGCACCAACCAGATACACCGCCAATTGATCGGAAGGAGTTTCATCGTAAGATGACCAGTAACATCAAAAAGATCGCCGTTTGTGGCGCAGGTGGAACAATGGGCGCAGGCATCGCCATTGTGGCTGCGCGCGCAGGAATTGAAACCATCTGTTACGATATGGCGGCCCCCGGGCTGGAACGCGCCCGCGCACAGGCTGGCAGCTTTTTCACCAAATCCGTCGAACGTGGCAAGATGAGCGAAGAAGATCGCACAGCGACGCTGGCGCGGATGACAGACACTACCGATCTGAACGATCTGGCGGATGTCGATATGGTGATCGAGGCGGTATTTGAGGATCTGCAGACCAAACGCGATCTGTTTACCGCATTGAACAAGGTTTGCGATGAAAAGACCATATTTGCCTCAAACACATCGACCCTGTCGATCACCGAAATAGCCTCGGGTTGTGGACGCGAGGACCGGGTTGTGGGGCTGCATTTTTGCCTGCCTGCACAGATGATGAAACTGGTCGAGGCCTCGCAGGGCATGAATACCGCGCCCAAGGTGTTTCAGGCTGCTTGGGACTGGGCGGTTCAGGTCGGGCAGGTGCCGGTGGAAACGCAGGACCGACCCGGTTTCATCCTGAATGCAGTGCTGGTGCCGTTCAACAACGATGTGATCCGCGCGGTTGAGGCGGGGATTGCCACGCCGGGCGATATCGACAAGGCGATCAAATCCGGGCTGGGGTATAAAATGGGCCCCTGTGAATTGCTTGACCTGATCGGGTTGGATACGCAGGTACGCCTGTGCGAGGCGTTCTATCCGGTGACGTTGGATCCACGCGCGTCAGCCCCGCCGCTATTGCGGCGCATGGTGGCGGCCGGGCATCTTGGCCGCAAGTCGGGCAAGGGTTTTTATGACTATGCTACGGCATAAGGGGGACAGATGATGCACAGCTATGAAATTATTCAAAACGGGGCCAGCCGGTCGTTTCCCACGGTCGATGATTCCAAGGGCGATGATCCCAAGGGCGATGAATTTTTGACCAATACGTCAGGTTCAGGCGATATTCTGATCTATCTGGGGGATGTCCCACAGCTGCAGCCTGACGATACCGACCGAACCGTATTGATCGAACTTGATCTGGAATGTCTGGGTGTTCACACTGGCGAGGCGTCGGGCACCGAAGGCTCAGACGTGTTGGGTTTTGCACGCTATCGCAATGGCAATGACGCGCCCGGCAGGTTGATCGAACTGGTGCGCCAGCCCCAATCATCAGAGGCCGCAATCACAGCGGCCCGCCAGATGTTTGAGGCAGCGGGGTTTGACGTAGTGGTTGCGCTGGACCGACCGGGGCGGATCATCGACCGGCTGGTGCGTCCGCAGTATAACGCGGCGATGCGGTTTCTGGACGATGGTCTGGCCAGCGCCGAAGCGATGGATATGACCAGCCGCATGGGCCTTGGCTATCCCGACGGGTTGATAGAACGAACCCAGCGCGGCGATCTGGAACGTCACTATGACATCAGCAAGGCAATCTACGATATGACCGGGCTGGCCGAATACGCCCCGTCCCGCATGTCCTGCGTGGCCAAACAACGCAAGGCGGAATAATGGGCAACAGTGGGAATACGGCGGGGATGCCGGCGGGGATGAATGGCGCATTGGACGGGGTAAAGGTTCTGGATTTCTCGACCTTGTTGCCGGGGCCGATGGCCACCTTGTTTCTGGCTGATGCGGGCGCCGAAGTGATCAAGGTCGAACGCCCGGGAAAGGGCGATGAGATGCGCAGCTATACGCCCAAATGGGACAAAGACGCGGTGAATTATCACATGCTGAACCGGGGCAAGAAAAGCCTGGCAGTTGATCTGAAAGACCCTGATGCACGCGACCTTTTGACCCCGCTGATTAAAGGGGCCGACATTGTCGTCGAACAGTTCCGCCCCGGGGTCATGGCGCGGCTGGGGCTGGGCTATGACGACATGGTGCAAATCAATCCGGCGATTATCTATTGCGCCATCACCGGATATGGGCAGGACGGCCCGGCGCAAGCCGAGGCAGGGCATGATCTGAACTATATCGCGCGTTCCGGGTTGTTGTCGATGTCTCTGGGTAACGCCGAGACTCCGGTTATTCCACCGGCGTTGATCGCCGATATTGCTGGGGGCACATATCCGGCTCTGTTCAACATTCTACTGGCTCTGCGCCAGCGTGACCAAACCGGGCAGGGGGCTTTTATCGACGTGTCGATGGCGGAAAACCTGTTTCCGTTCATGTACTGGGCGCTGGGAGATGGTCAGGTGGCCGGACAATGGCCCGGCAGCGGCGATGCACTGGTGACTGGCGGGTCGCCGCGCTATCGACTTTATCCGACACAAGACGGTTATTTTGTCGCCGTTGCGGCTTTGGAACAAAAGTTCTGGACAAATTTCGTTCAGGTCATCGACCTGCCCGAAAACCTGCGCGACGATGCTGTTGATGCTCAGGCTACGATGGCGGGTATAGGTGCAATCCTACGCTCTCGCAGCGCCGCTGAATGGGAGCCGTTGCTCTATGAGGCCGATTGTTGCTGCACTTTGGTCAAAACACCGCAACAAGCAATGCAAGATCCGCATTTCAAAGCACGAGGTGTCTTTGAGGCCCAGTTGAAAAATGCCAAAGGTGAATTGATCGCGGCTCTGCCAACTCCGATCGCGCGCGCGTTTCGCGCACATGCTGATGGTCCGTTGCGGGTTTCGGAACTGGGCGAAGATAATCCGGATTTTCTGCAAAGTTTTTCTGGCAAGGACGAGTGAAAGAAAAAGGCTGCGAATGTACGATCTTCAATGGGTTACATTTACTTCGTCGTGTAACGTGATGAAAATAATAGTAAAACAGTTATTGGTTGACTGTCATCTGTAAATGAATGATCATTCATTCAGGCCAAAACGGCGAATCAATATCCACCAGTCAGGAGGGGTGAATGACAATACTTGCCCGGCAGATTTTTCAGGAACATCATCGGATGTTCCGGGATACGGCACGTCGTTTCTTTGAGAAAGAAGTCGTCCCCTATCACCGTGATTGGGAAAAAGAAGGGGTTGCGCCCCGGTCGGTCTGGAAAAAGGCCGGCGAGGCGGGATTGTTATGTGTGGCGATGCCCGAAGAATACGGCGGCGCGGGGGCTGACCGGATCGCCTCGGCCATCCTGATCGAGGAACAATCGCATCTGGGCCTGTCCGGGCCGGGATTTTCGACCCATTCTGACATTGTCGCGCCCTATATCCTGAACTACGGCACCGACGAGCAGCGCAAAAAATGGCTACCCGGTATGGTTTCGGGCGATCTGATCGGGGCTATTGTGCTGACCGAACCGGGGGCCGGGTCGGACCTGCGTTCAATCACCACCAAAATACGCCGCGATGGGGATGACCTTATTCTGAACGGTCAAAAGACCTTTATCACCAATGGGCAATGCGCTGACCTTCTGGTTGTGGCGGTGAAATCCGATGGCGGGAGCAGTCCAAAGGACATGACCCTGCTGGTGGTCGAGGCCGACCGCGAAGGCGTCAGTCGGGGCAAGAATTTCGAAAAGATCGGCATGAAGGCGCAGGACACCTGCGAATTGTTTTTCGACAATGTTCGCCTCCCGGCCAGCAACATTCTGGGCGAAGAAGGCAAAGGATTTCCGCTGTTATCGCAGGAACTGGCGTGGGAGCGGTTGCAGATTGCTTTGGGCGCGGTGGCTACATCGGCGGCTGCATTGGAATGGACCACGGAATACACCCAAAACCGCAAGGCTTTTGGCACGCCGGTGTCCGAGTTCCAGAACACAAGGTTCCGTCTGGCCGAGGTCAAAACCGAGATCGAGATAGCACAGGTTTTCATCGACCGCTGCCTGACCGAAGTCAACGAAGACCGTCTGGACGTGACCGTCGCCGCGATGGCGAAATACTGGTGTACTGAACTGATGGGCCGGGTGCTGGACCAATGCCTGCAATTGCACGGCGGGTCGGGTTATATCTGGGACACGCCCATTGCACGGGCCTGGGCCGATGCGCGGGTGCATCGCATTTATGGTGGGTCCAACGAAATCATGCGTGAACTGGTGGCGCGAAAACTTTAGCGTCTAAAGGGGGGAACATGCGAATTCTGTTAACAGGCGCAAGCCGTGGCATTGGCCGGGCAATCGCTGAAACCCTTGCGGGTGAGGGCCATTCGTTGGCGCTTTGCGCGTCGCGCCCGTCGGATGCGCTGGATGAAACGGTGGCACATTGTACAGGGTCATTTGGCCTGACGGGTGATCTGGGTGAACCGGATACTGCCGCCATACTGGTTGACGATGCGGTATCGCGTATGGGCGGGCTGGATGCTGTGATCTCTAATGCCGGTATCGCGATTTCCGGGAACCTGACAGATATGCCGGGCGAAGAATGGGACCGGGTGTTTGATGTGAATACCCGTGCGCCATGGCGTTTGGC
>JAHRVZ010000103.1 GCA_019090405.1 Paracoccaceae bacterium | reverse complement strand
TCCTTGATAGAGGCTGCGGTTGCGGCGGCACGCGCCGATGCGACAACTGGCGAAATGATGAGTATCCTTACAACTGCACTTGGATGGAAAACCCCCCATGAGTATTGATCAACAATCCGATTCACGGATCCGTGTCATGTTGGCCAAGCCAACCCATGACTGCCATGACCGTGGCGTTCGTCTCGTCGCCCGCAAAATGCGGGATGCCGGATTTGAGGTGATTTTCTGTGACTTTCTGGTCCCAAGCGAGATCATCACCAATGTGGTCGAAGAAGATGTAGACGTGCTGGGTGTTTCCTGCTCGTCCGGTGGCCACATGCCAATATTCGAAGATCTGGTAGCGGCCTTCAAAGATCTAAAGCTGGATGATCTGTTTCTGATCGGCGGCGGTGTCATTCCCGAAGACGATGTCACCGAACTAAAGGAAATGGGCATCAAGGCGGTCTTTGGACCGGGCACTTCGCCGGAAGATGCAATCGAGATGATAAAACAGGAATTTGCCGCCTAGGAGTTTGTGAAAATGAGCCAGAACAAAGCCAATTTCAAAAAAGTAGCCATTCTTGGCGGCGGCGGTCTTATGGGGCATGGCATTGCGCTGTCCTGTTTGCAGCGCAGCGATGCCGAAGTAACCATCATATCACGCCGCGACGAAACGGTGAAGCATGGTATGGACCTGATCGAAAACGGCCAATACGGATTGGGTCGTGCGGTCAAACGTGGCAAGCTTAGCGAAGAGGCGCGTGACAATATCCGCGCACGTCTGAACGGCACCACGGACTACGAGGAAGGTCTTGCCGGGGCGGATCTGGTATTCGAGACCATTCCCGAAGTTGTTGACCTAAAGCACAAGGCACTTTTGGAGGCAGAAAAACACGCCTCTGAGGATGCGGTCATTGCATCCAATACGTCCTCGATCATGATTGCCGAACTGTCGGCGCCCCTTAAAAATCCGGGTCGTGTGGTTGGGACTCATTGGTTCTACCCCGCCAACATCATGCCGCTTGTCGAAGTAGGGCGCAGCGAGCTGACCAACAAAGAGGCGCTGGATTCTGTCGTCGACTATCTGCGCCAAATTGGCAAGAAACCGGTTGTCGTCAAAGACGCACCCGGCTTTTTCATGACGCGGTTTGTCAATAACTACCTCGCCGAGGCCATTCGATTGGTCGAACTTGGCATAGCAGGCCCAGCCGAGATTGACGAAATGTGCAAAAATGGTCTGGGTTGGCCCATGGGTGTGTTCGACTTTCTTGATGACACGGCCAGCTTTGACTCGTTTTACCATGCGCAGGAGTATCTGTTTGAAACCTGCGGCGAACGCTATGCGGTGCCGCCTTTGGCCCGCAAGGTTTTTAAATCCGGCTACAAGGGCGATCCGGCCCTGAAACCGGGCAGTCGGGGGGGCTGGTACGATTTTCTGGGTATAGAAAAGCCTGGTAAATAGTAAGGGAACACATTCGATATCTGAACTGCTGTAAGGTTTTTATGGCGTTACTTTCATCGGTAACGTTTGAGGGGAAAAGCCTTGCGAACAGAAGGAAAAGGTGGCCTTCTAGCTTAATAAAACATTTTAACATTTGGGAGGGTTGAAATGTCTGATTCAATAAAAGTTGGTGAATCCATATTGTCGGTTGAGGATATAAGCCTCAATTTCGGCGGCGTTCACGCACTTAAAAGTGTCAGCTTTAATGTCAACAAGGGCGAGTTGTTTTCGATCATTGGTCCCAATGGGGCCGGCAAGACTTCGATGCTTAATTGTGTTTCCGGGCGATACAATCCGCAAGGCGGAGAAATACGCTATAAGGATCACGACATTACCAAACTTAGCCCCAATCACCGGGCTGATTTGGGCATCGGGCGGACCTTTCAAAATCTGGCGCTGTTTGGCCATATGTCGGTTCTGGATAACATTCTGGTTGGCCGCCACCACCTTATGAAAAACAACTTTCTGACAGGCTCGGTTTATTGGGCCGGTGGCGCACAGGCCGAAGAGCTGGAACACCGGCGCGCCTGCGAAGACATCATTGATTTTCTGGAAATCAGCCACATTCGCAAGGCCCAGGCCGGCAAGCTGGCCTATGGGTTGCGAAAGCGCGTGGAACTGGCGCGCGCCGTGGCGCTTAAGCCCGATCTGATCCTGCTGGACGAACCGATGGCCGGGATGAACCTGGAAGAAAAGACCGATATGGCGCGCTATATCGTCGATCTGAACCAGGAATGGGGCATGACGGTGGTGATGATCGAACATGATATGGGCGTTGTAATGGATATTTCGGATCGGATCATCGTGCTGGATTTTGGAATGAAAATAGCCGAAGGGCTGCCCGAGGAGGTTATAAATGACCCCCACGTCAAGCAGGCCTACCTCGGCGACGATGATGACATCGCACAGGTGAGCGCATGATGGCGAAGAAAACTACCGACTATTGCGACATTTCCGTTCACAATACGGTGCCCAAGGTCGTGCGCTATAACGCTCAGAATTTCCCTGACGAAGTCGCGATGCGCGAGAAAGATTTCGGTATCTGGGTCGAACATTCCTGGGCGCATTATTATGACTGTGTCCGCTGGCTGGGTCTTGGAATGCGCGAGATGGGGCTAAAGCGCGGCGACGTTCTGGGCTTGCTGGGTGAAAGTCGGCCAGAGTGGATATGGGGAAAGATCGGGGCACATGCGATTGGCGCGATTTCGCTTGGCATCTATCAGGATTCAATCGGCGACGAAATCAGCTATCTGATCAACTATTCTGAGGCCAAATTCATTCTGGCCGAGGACGAAGAACAGGTCGACAAGATACTTGAGCTGTTTGACGATCTGAAAACAGTCGAGAAAGTAATCTATTGCGACCCGCGCGGTATGCGTAAATATGACGATGACCGGCTGGTTTCGATCGAAGATGTGTACCGGATCGGCAAGGATATCGAGGCAAAGCAACCGGACCTGTTTGACCACGAGCTGGACTCATGCCAGCCCGAGGACGTGGCGACGTTTCTGGCCACTTCGGGCACCACCGGTCGGCCGAAATTGTCGATGATGCAGGGTGGTCCGTTCCTTCAGCATGCATATGAGTTCCTGAAATACGAACCAAAATATCCTGGTGACAATTATGTGGCCGTGCTGCCGCTACCTTGGGTGATCGAACAGAAATTCGTTGTATTTCAGGCACCTATCGCCCGTGTTGTTGTCAACATGGTTGAAGAGCAGGAATCCATGATGGAAGATCTGCGCGAGATCGGACCCCACTCAATTCTGCTGGCTCCGCGCGCCTGGGAAACCATCGCGGCTGACGTTCGCTCTAAGATGATGGATTCGTCGCCATTCAAAAAGATGATGTTCAATCTGGGCATGAAACTGGGCGGAGATGCGCTGGACAAAGGGCGCAAGTCCTGGTTGGCTGAATTCATTCTGTTCCGGGCCTTGCGTGACAGCCTTGGCTTTACTTATCTGCGATCTGCCACCACTGGTGGGGCGGCTATGGGGCCGGATACATTCCGGTTCTTCCTCGCCATGCAGGTGCCGTTGCGACAGTTGTACGGGCAAACGGAACTTGGCGGAGCCTATACAATTCACGAATATGGCGATGTGGATTTCAATACGGTTGGCAAGGCATTTTCCAATTCACAGATACGTATTGATGGCAAGGACGCCAATGGTGTCGGTGAGATTGTTGCCAAGACCGGTGGCATGTTTTCCGGATATTTCAAAAATCAAGAAGCCACCGATGAAGATGTGCGTGACGGCTGGATGTATACCGGGGATGCCGGGTATTTTGATGACAAAGAGCATCTGGTGGTCATCGACCGGATCAAGGATATCGCGATTACTTCGGGCGGCGACAATTTCTCGCCGATGTTCATCGAAAACAAACTGAAGTTTTCGCAGTATATCGCCGAGGCGGTTATTCTGGGTCACGAAAAACCCTATTTGTCGGCGATTGTCTGCCTGCGATATTCAACTGTCGCCAAATGGGCCGAGCAACGCGGCATCGCGTTCACCAATTACGCCAATCTGGCCAGTCGCCCACAAATTTATAATCTGATCCGCGACGAAATGATTGAGGTAAACCAGAACCTTCAAGAGGCCCACAAAATACACAAATTCATCTTGTTATACAAAGAGTTGGATGCGGATGACGGGGAATTGACGCGAACCAGAAAAGTGCGCCGCAGTGTGATCAACGAGAAATACGAGGACATTATCGACACGATTTATTCGGAAAAAGATGTCGTTCACATCGACACGACGATTGCATTTCAGGACGGAACGAAATCACGCATCGTCACAGATTTGAAGATTGAGAAACTGGTAAATGAAAACGCGAGCTGACTTGGGAATTCCAGTCAACGAGGGGGTCTTATGAATACCGAACTTCTAATACAGTTACTTGTAAACGGCATTATCATCGGCACACTTTATGGCGTTGTGGCGATGTGTTTTACACTGATCTACAAGTCCACAAAGATCATCAATTTCGCGCAAGGGGAATTTCTTTTGATCGGGGCCTGGGTGTGCTGGTGGATTTTGAACCAGTTCCAGATACCGTTTTTGTTCGCCTTCCTGCTGTGCCTTGGATTTATGATGGTTCTTGGCATCCTGTTGCAGGTTCTGATCCTTAAACCGATGATTGGTCAGCCGATTATTTCGATCATCATGGTGACAATCGGCTTGTCGATCTTCTTTCAGGCCGCAATGAAGTGGATATTTGGCGTCGCGCCGCAACCATTTCCTCCGGTTTTCGAAACAAAATCAATCGAAATTCTCGGGCTGAACGTGCAAACTGCCTATATTATGAGCATGATCATATCGCTTGTGATCATGGTCGGATTTGCCTGGTTCTTCAAATATTCCCGAATGGGGCTGGCCATGCGGGCCACAGCGTTTGACCAGCAGGTCGCGCAATCCATGGGGATATCGGTGAAACGGGTTTTTGCCATGTCATGGGCCATTTCAGCAATGGTTTCGGCAATGGCCGGGATCGTCGTTGGCATGGTCAACGGTGTATCCACAGGCCTAAGTCACTTTGGAATAAAGGTCTTTCCAGCCATCATTCTGGGTGGCCTTGACTCGATCATTGGGGCGATTGTCGGCGGGTTGATTATCGGTGTGCTGGAAAACATGGCCGAATTTGTCGACGGGCAGTACCTCCATTGGGGCAACATGTACAATATCGCTCCATTCTACATTCTGGTCATCATCCTGATGATAAGGCCGTACGGTTTGTTCGGCACCAAAGACATCGAGAGGATTTAGACCAATGTCCGGATCAGAAATGCTTCCCTGTGGCGATTTTCGTACCAGCTATAAGGCAGATACAACCATTTTCTCGACGAAATGGACCCGAAATATCATGATCCTTGCGGTGGTGGGATGTCTGTTTGTGCCGCTGGTGTTTGACTTGTATGTTCTCAACCTTGCGATCCAGATTGCCTATCTGGGCATCGCTGCTTTGGGATTGAATATTCTGGTCGGATTTACCGGTCAAATATCGCTGGGCCATTCTGCGTTTTTCGGTGTCGGAGCCTTTGCTTCGGCCTATATGAACAATCAATGGGGCATCCCGGTGTTCTTTGCCATTCCTCTTGCCGGGTTGTGGACCACGGCTGCGGGCATGATTGTCGGAATACCTGCCGGGCGGATCAAGGGGCTGTATCTGGCGATTGCAACCCTGGCCGGGCAGATCATCATTCAGGATTTCTTTTCCCGTGCCGAATGGTTTACCGGCGGCGCCTATGGCGCGCTGGCCCAGCCATTCACCATATTCGGGTTTGCATTCGATACTGACGAACGGTTTTTCTATGTCGCGCTGTTCTATCTCGTACTGATGTACGTCCTTGGAACCAACCTGATGCGGTCACGCGACGGGCGTGCGTTCATTGCTGTGCGCGATCATTACCTTTCTGCGGAAATCATGGGCGTCAACCTGACAAAATACCGGATCTTGTCATTCGGAGTTTCCTCGTTCTATGCCGGGGTGGGTGGCGCGTTATTCGGGCATTACCTTGGCTTTGTATCGGTCGAAAGTTTTGATCTTCTTCTGTCGATTCAGTTTCTTAGCATGATCATTATCGGCGGTCTGGGCTCGGTATCCGGTGCCCTTCTGGGGACCATTTTTATGGTCCTGTTACCAGAGGCAATGGAATTCATGGTCTCGCTCATGGCACAGACAAGCTGGGGAAACATCCCGGCAATTTCCGGCGGGCTGGCCTATATCAAAGAAATGTCAATCGGCCTTGCCATTGTGTTGTTCCTGATCTTCGAACCCGAAGGGCTGGCGCATCGCTGGAAACTTACGAAAGCATACTGGAAACTCTATCCATTCTCATATTGAGAAATGAAATTGAGTTTCCCAAAAATAATAAGAAACGAATTCAACCCAACATAAGGAGAGAAACTATGAGAAAATCGCTAAAAGGTCTGGTTTTGGGCCTTTCTGCTGCCATGCTCGCAGGAGCAAGCTCAGCGGAAGAGTACATTCAGGTCGGCAATCTAGTCGATTTTACCGGCTCATCATCTACTGTCGGCAAGCCCTATGGTCAGGGTAAAATGGACGCGATGAACTATATCAACGAGAATGGCGGCATCAACGGCAAGCAGCTTGATTTTGAAACGTTCGATGCGTCCTATGTCGTACCACGCGCCATTTCGGCCTATAAGAAATGGGTCTCCCGGAAAAAGGTTGTCTTTATTCAGGGTTGGGGAACGTCCGATACCGAAGCCTTGATCAGCTTTGTGACAAAAGATCAGGTGCCTTATATGTCGGCATCCTATTCCGGCCATTTGACAGACCCAAAAGGACTGGGACCGGACACCAAGAAAGGGGCGCCATATAACTTTTTCTTTGGCCCGTCCTATTCTGATGGATCGCGCGCGCTAATCCAGTGGGCCGCCAAGGACTGGAAAGATAAAGGTGGCGAAGGCAAGCCAAAATACGTGTTCATGGGCGACAATCATCCGTTTCCCAACGCACCACGCGCCGCTTCGCTGTCTTATGCAGAAGAGCTTGGGTTTGAGGTAATGCCAGACATTCAGTACAGCCTTGCACCCGGTGATTTTAAGGCGCAATGTCTGACGCTCAAGGAATCCGGTGCGAATTACGCCTTCCTGGCCAACACGTCAGGTTCGTCGATTTCCCTGCTGAATTCCTGCGAAACCGTTGGTGTTGACGTTCAGTTCATGGCCAACATCTGGGGCTATGGCGAAGACGTCATGGCGGCATCCGGCACAGCAGCAGATGATGTTGTCTGGGTAATGGGCGCTGCCAAATGGGG
>JAHRVZ010000102.1 GCA_019090405.1 Paracoccaceae bacterium | reverse complement strand
CTCAAAAGCTCGCGCGCTGCCATTGCCTGCATCCATTCAATATACCTATCTTGCGTCCAGCCGCAGTCGATCCGCAAATGCTCCCAGGTGCGGACTGATAGCAGTGTCCAAAGCACATCGGCGGCCTCGGTTTCGGTTAACTCTTCGGTCAGATTCCCATCCCCGCTCAGCGCTGTTACTGCCGCTGCACAGCCATGCCGGACCGCTTGCATGCGGGCGTCCCAGGCGGTTTTGGCTTCGGGATCGCTGTCGCTCATCGCGATCAGGGCTTTGGCGATTCCATAAATCAGCGGGATGTAATTCCCCCACATATCAATCCATGTCGTGAGCCGATCAATGCCCGTTGCAGCAGACCGGCTGGCGCGCAGCCTATTCTCGATATCGTGGACTTCATCCAGATAAAGCGTTGTTGCGACTAGCAATTCGGCGCGATTGGGAAAGTGCAGATACAAAGCCTGCCGACTGATTTTGGCGGCCTTGGCTATGTCGGACATGCGCACAGCATTGCCGCCACCATCCTCTAGCAACCTCCATGTGGATTTCAGAATACGCTCATGGGTTGGGGTTTGCTTACTTGACATGATGTAAAGTTACCCTATATCGCAACCATGTCAACTTGACATCGTGTCAAGTATCAGAATTGGAGATCAAAATGAAAGTTATTGTATTCGGCGCCACTGGCACCATCGGAAGACTGGCCGTTCAAAAGATGTTGGAGGATGGACATAACGTAACCGCATTTGCCCGCAGTCCCGGCAAGATTGGCATCGACCACCCGAATCTGGCCCTACACGCGGGCGACGCTACAAAAGAGCTGAACGTTGCCGCTGCGATCAAAGGCCATGAAAGCGTTGTCATCACCCTTGGGTCGGGTACGTCCCGAAAAAGTGTGATCCGCTCGGTCGGAACGTTGAACGTGATCCGCGGAATGCAGGCGCATGGGGTTGACCGGCTGATCTGCCAGTCCACTCTTGGGGCGCATGAAAGCTGGGGAAACCTGAATTTCTTTTGGAAGCGTATCATGTTCGGAATGCTGATCCGACCCATATTCAAAGATCACGAACTGCAGGAAAACATGGTCCGCGCCAGCGGCCTGAACTGGACAATCGTACGCCCCGGCGCGTTCACAGATGGCCCCGAAACCGGAGCATACCGCGAGAATTTTGCGCCATCCGACCGCAATCTTACGCTTAAAATCACGCGTGCAGATATCGCTGGGTTCTTGTCTGGGCAGTTGAGCGATCTGCGCTATGCGCACCGGGCCGTTGGAATATCAAATTGATATTTCGCATCCATCGAAAATAACAATGTCTCTGTATCCCGTGGTTTTACGGGGTTTAGAGACATGCCCAAGCGAGAATTAGTTAGAGGAGTCCGTCCATTCTGATTTCTGCCGGTTTCTGGTTAACCGCCATGCCATCATCCGAGGGAAATGACGTGCAACAAAAATTACAACAGAGCGTTTTCTCTGCAAACTGGAATAGCGACCCGCATTTTTGAAATGCCACAGTTTGCCGATCGAATAGCTGACATCGTTGTATGTGATCGCCGGCAACTTCAGAATGCTCAAACCATGTGCGCGCCCGGTTCCCGGTCCGTCTTTGATAGCGGCGTCAGCAAGGACATCACTCAGCGCCATTTGATCACTTTTTTCATCAATGCCGCATTCAATCTCCCAAAGGTCTACGACCTTGGTGACGCCGGGGGTGTTGCGGAAATATATTACTCCGGAATTCAATGTCCCGTTCAAATAAGGATCTTCTGACAGCATTTCCTTGGGATGGCGTGGCGTAACCGCGATATCGCCTCCGGAAAATTCGTAGTCCTCAAGGGTTTCCAGAAAGATAACATCCGCATCAATGCACAAAACGTCCCTGTCGTTATGCTTCAAAAAGTGTTTTACGCAGCGCGGTTTATGTGTCGCCTTAAGCGCACCGCTGGAAGAGGAACCACTAAACCCTTCGGGTGGAGCGATTTTAATGACCTCGCTTTTAAGTTGGGCCACTTGTTCTTTGGTCATGCCAATATCGTAGATAACCGGATATTCACCTTGGTGGTCGAATATGTTTTTTTCCAGAGCAGGCAAAAAATGGAAAAAACCGGCGTCGGCACAGGTCAAGACGCGAAAACCAGCGGTGATCATAGTGAGTTCTCTTTTATTGCTAGCAAAGCATCAACCTTGGCTTTGAAATCTAATGTCGCCTGACGACAGGTGGCCAGCATTTCTGGCTGCGCAATACCAGTATCCAGCTTGTTCAGCCAGTTTTTCGGCGTGGCATAGGCGGGCGGTAAACGATAGGCGCCGAATTTGTTTGAAAACGGTATGCAGATTGTTTTGCGACCCAGTAACAACGACCAATAGACGCCGTGATAGCTGTTTGAGATCACGGTTTTGCCGCTGGCCATGAACCGAATGGAATCCTCAAAACTCCCGACATTATTGGCCTTGGCAGGTATAGAGTCCGGAATGTCGATCCCTTGTTTGTGCGTTTTACCACCGTGCCAGTAGAAAACAACATCATGTTCCGGCGTGATGGTTTCATCAAATAAAGGCGACATGCAGCTGGCGCAGGGGGCATAATCATATTTGGCATCGCCCCAATCACGGCTGCCGACCAGATCACATAAGTGACGCGCTCGTCGGTATTTTCCTGAAATTGGGAACGACTGGCGCGTTCCGACACCCCAAGCGATGTGCAGGGGGGTGTTTATCCTGTTAACGCCAGTTGCTTCGGCCAATCCGCCGAAAATCTTGCCGCCTCCGAAAATGGTGGCGTCATAGGGGTCTGACGGCATACGCATGTCCTTGACCGTCGCGTTTCCCCAGTCGAAATAGTCAAAGGGACTGCAGGCGAAATCACCGATGTTTTTTGTGTCGCGCAGGTGCTGGAACAATAGCTTCATAGATCAGCCTTGCGAAATTCATCGGCAGAGTTGATCCCTAGTCGGCGCAGGAAATCAACAGCGGTGTGGTCCTGAATGGGGTTGTCTTCGATCAGTTCGGCCTTATCCATTATCGCCCCTTTACGCTGCTCATGGTCGGCACCAGAAATAGCTGAACCAGAGATTTTGCTTTGCATTTCAGCCTTGGAGCGCAGGTAATAATGGTTCAACTGCAACCCTGCATTGGTCACAAAACTGCCCCGTTCTCGGGTTTTGTTTGATGTGATCTTGCCCAGCATATTGGCGGACCCATTGCCCATAGATCGGGTGCGAAATTTATGCGTGCTGACCTGAGTAACGTCACAGGGATCAACGATACATTTGAATTTCAGCAATTTCCCGGTCTGGTGACGCGCGCGCTGCTCAAACGCATAGGGAACGGGCTCGGTCGGCATTTCCTCATGCGTGTTATGGCCAAACATCACCCATGGCAGCGAAATGTTGCTATGGCTTTGAACCGGCTCAAGGCTTTCGACAATACTGTTGGCGTCAACCGGCACCAGAAATTCATCTGCATCAATGAATCCCATGCGCTGATATGATCCACCGAATGTTGAAATCGCATGGCAATAGGCTAGAATCTGGCGCGGCAGGATCATTTTGGGTTTATGCGCTGCGGTGTTCATGACCCAAGGCACAATCGTCACGTTCAGTGATGGAAAACTGTTCAGAATGGCAATAGTTTCGTCGTCAGAATGATTGTCATAGATGATGAAATCTTTGACACCGGCAAAAGCGTGAAACCGCATCCAGTCGCCAATATAGGCGGCTTCATTTTTGACGATAGCGACCAAGGCAAAAGGCGCTCGCTCTGGGTTTGCGGTTGGTGGTTTGATGTCAATTTTTGACGCTCGCAGTATTTTGCGCCTGAACCAGGGCATTATATTCCTACCTTTGCCGGTTGTGTTCCCCAAAACCCAAATGCGTCCATCCCGCTCAGGCGTTTGCCTATATCCGCCACATTGGGATCAGACAGCTTTGGATAATAGCTTTGGTCTACAAAGTTCAGAAAGGCATTCCGGGCCTCTCGGTCAAACTTTACTTTGGCGGGGTCTGACAGAACCCGTTCAACCAATTCTACGGTCCCTGCGTGGTCTGCAACACCCTTAACAGCCCAAAAACAATTGCCAGCCGCCACCACGGGTTTTTCAAAAAACATCGCTTCCATGCCAACGGATGAATTGATCGTCATAACCAGTTTCGATTTTTTGACCTGCTCAAATGTGTTGGTGGTATTGTCCAAAACAACATTGGCGCAGCCTGCCTTTTCTATCGCAGCGCGCACAAACGGCACCGCAGAGGGGTGCTCTTTTAGCCGAATATGCCAGTCAGAGGGGATTTTTGATGCAGCATCTAAAATGGTCTGAACAAATTTGTCGACGGTTCTGAAATCCCCGCCGAAAATACGAAGCTGGCTGTCACCGGGGTATTGAAGCGGAACAAAAACGAAATTCTCGTCCAGCGATCGTTCAGATGCCAATGCCTCGGGCGGGGTTGCCGGTTGTCGTTGGGTGATCGTGTCTCGCAAACTGTGCCACTGCGACGGCTTGATGTGGTTTTCCTTGGCCCATGCAACGTATGGGGCGGAAACACGTGGTAGTGAATTGTTGAAATTCACCCCATTTGGGTCAATCGTGATCCGATCCGGAAACGGAGCAAGCTCAAAAAAAAGGGTTTTGTTTCCGGCGTCTTTGGCCGCATCCATAAACACGCGCCGCGCACTGTTCAGCCCGTTCCACGCAACGGCCACCGCATCTGGATTGCGTTCAAAAAACGCGCGGCTACCCGCATATTG
>JAHRVZ010000101.1 GCA_019090405.1 Paracoccaceae bacterium | reverse complement strand
GTCATTGCTTGCATTTCCTGATAAACCAAGGCTAGAGCCTGTAAAGATAACCTGTGTCGGGCCGCAATCAATACACAAATGTGGCAAGGCATGAAATTAGCGGACCTATGCCGTACCAATAAAGGAAATGTACCCATGTTCAAAGGCTCGATGCCGGCACTCGTCACACCATTCACCAATGGCGCGTTGGACTTGGATGCGTTGAAACATCTGGTCGAATGGCAGATCGGTGAAGGATCAACCGGATTGGTTCCGGTTGGGACAACGGGCGAAAGCCCGACTCTCAGCACAGATGAGCATGAGGCCGTTATTGAAACCGTGGTTAAAGCAACGGCAGGCCGGGTGCCGGTGATTGCCGGAGCCGGGTCAAACAATACCGCCGAAGCCGTGCATTTCATGCAGTTTGCGGCCAAGGTCGGGGCCGATGCGGCATTGGTTGTGACGCCGTATTATAACAAACCGACCCAACGCGGTCTGGTCGCACATTTCACAGCGTTGCATGATTGCTGTGATTTGCCGATCTTTATCTACAACATTCCGGGACGTTCAGCGATTGACATGAGTGCTGCGACAATGGGCGAGTTGGCCCAACTGCCGCGGATCATCGGGGTCAAGGATGCCACCGCAGATATGGCACGCGTGTCTGAGCAGCGGATAACCTGCGGCAAGGATTTCATTCAATTGTCTGCCGAGGATGCCAGCGCGCTGGGCTTTAATGCGCATGGAGGGGTGGGGTGTATTTCCGTCACCGCCAATGTGGCGCCGCGTTTGTGCGCCGAGTTTCAGGCGGCGATGGCGGATGGGGATTATTCCAAGGCGCTGGGCTATCAGGATCGGTTGATGCCGCTGCATCAGGCGATCTTTGCCGAGCCGGGTCTGGTCGGGGCCAAATACGGTCTGTCGTTGTTGGGCAAATGCAATACCGTAGTGCGTTCGCCTTTGGTTGAGGCCGAAGATAGCACTAAGGCCGCGATCGAGGCTGCGATGCGTGGGGCTGGTTTAATCAATTAGTCGCAAAGCGACGAATGTGATGCCTCCGGCGGGGATATTTTTGCCAAACTGAATGAGTAGGACGTCTGTATTGGAGTGGGAGGACATCCGCACTTATTAACGTTTGCCATAATACAATCCGACCACATGTTCGGCTTGGGCAAAGAATAGCCAGCGTGAGATGACGACTCCGGTCATGTGGGACAGCACGGCCAGCAACGCCAATATGTGGCCAAAAGGGGCCAGCAGCAAAAGCACCGGTAAGCCGATCATCAATACCAACGAGATCACCCGCAATTTGGTCGCGTGCTTGCGCCCGACGACGTAAACGAATTCGTTCAGCAAGTAGTTGGTGCCGGTATGTGGCGGCTCAAACGCGCGGACGGTGCCGATGTTGCCAAGGCCGGTGGCGGTTGCCATGTTGGTGCCGGACTGCGCCAGTGCCTTGTCGCCCTGTAGCCACCAGATGAATTGAATGATGCCAGCAAGCACAAGTAAAGCTGTGGCCATCGTCACCTGACCAGCAAGTAATGCGCCACCCGCAAGGGACAGGCCCAAAAACAGGGCCGGGGTGAGGCCTGTGTGCCAGCGTGGTATGGTTTTGAGCTGGGCATAGATCATGGACGTGGTGAACACGGTCAGCAGGCAAAGTAAGGCACCAATCAACCCCAGAGCTGTCCATTTTGTTCCCAGAAATACCAACCCTGCGCCATAGATCGCCATTACGATCAGGGCGGACACCGCGCAGATACCTTCGCGGCTAAGCCAGCTGGTTTGCCATTGGCGGAAGGCTTTTAGAAACCGTTCGGGCCGACCCAGATGGAAGGTCGAGGCGAGTAAACCTCCAGCCGCCATCAAATATGCGATCACAAAGAACACAAACGCGACCCATCCGGTGACGTTTGGAAACCCAAGCCCCAGCCAGAACAACAGACCAAAGCCAAGGCCGGACAGGGTGGTAAACGCGATGACAGAGGGGGCGGGATGCATCAGAGTTTCTCCAGCGCTTTATCAAGCCAGCCGAGAAACCCGCCTGTTTGTTCGATCGGGGCCAATAGGGGCGCAAGGATATTAGTCTCGTCATCCAGCGTGTCTTTGGGGCGGGGTGGCAGGTATTTGTTTACCGGTTTGGTGCCCTGTTCGGGCATCAGGTCCATGCCGCCGCGTTCAGCGACCAGTTGCGAGACATCGCTATCGGGATCACCCAGATCACCAAAATGGCGCGCGCCCGCCGGGCAGGTGCGCACGCAGGATGGAATACGGTCTTCTTCTGGCAGGTTGTCGTTATAGATACGGTCAACGCATAGGGTGCATTTTTTCATTACACCTGCCGCTGCATCCAGTTCACGCGCTCCATACGGGCAGGCCCATGCGCAGAGGCCACAGCCGATGCAGTCACTTTCGTTGACCAGAACGATGCCATCCTCAACCCGTTTATAGCTGGCCCCGGTTGGGCAGACCGTCACGCAGGGCGCGTCCTCGCAATGCAGGCAGGATTTGGGAAAATGGATCAGTTGCGCGGGGCCGGTTTCGGGTTGGACTTCGTAGCTGTGGACGCGGTTCAGGAAGGTGCCTGATGGATTGGCTCCATACGGGTCTTGGTCGGACAAGGGCGCGCCATAGTTTTCAGTGTTCCAGCCTTTGCAAGAAAT
>JAHRVZ010000100.1 GCA_019090405.1 Paracoccaceae bacterium | reverse complement strand
CGTGCTCGTCCGGCAATTGCAGCCAGACCCGAGGATGCCCCAAGGCACCCTCACCACCGTCGCAAGAAACCCGGTATGAATCGACAATTTTGGTGTCAGGGGCTGGGGTGCTCATTGTTTTGGCTTCCTTGTCGCTTGCTGCCCTTTAAGGCATGGATTACCTGCATGTATGAGCCAAGGCAAAACCGGGGGCAAGGGGCGCAATGAAGCAGGATGCAATCCAACTGAAAGGTCTGACCAAGACTTATCGCGCTGGCAAAGGCCAGCCTGAGGTTCATGCGCTCAAAGCTGTCGATCTGACCATTCCGCGTGGTTCGGTCTTTGGTTTGCTGGGCCCAAACGGGGCGGGTAAATCGACACTGATCAACATTCTGGCCGGGTTGGTGACTAAAACCGCCGGACAGGTAACGATCTGGGGCTTTGATCAGGACCGCAATCCACGTCAGTCGCGCGCCGCCATTGGTGTGATGCCACAAGAATTGAACCTTGATCCGTTCTTTACTCCGCGCGCAGCACTTGAGGTGCAGGCCGGATTGTACGGAGTGCCGAAATCACAGCGTTACAGTGACGAAATTCTGGCGATGATTGGCCTGTCTGACAAAGCCAACGCCTACGCGCGTTCCCTTTCAGGTGGTATGCAACGGCGGTTATTGTTGGGCAAAGCGTTGGTGCATCGCCCGCAAATTCTGGTGCTGGATGAACCCACCGCCGGGGTTGATATCGAATTGCGGCAGATGCTTTGGACCAATGTTCGGCAACTGAATAAAGCGGGCACGACGATCATCCTAACGACGCATTATCTGCAAGAAGCCGAAGAGATCTGTGACGAAATTGCCATTATCAACCACGGAGAAGTGGTGGCGCGCGACAGCACAACCAACCTGCTGGGGCGGCTGGACGCGCGTAGTATGGTCATTCACCCTGAATCTCCGGCCAAAGACTTGCCCTCGGCACCCGGCATTACTGCCAGTCACCGTGATGATGGTGCTGTCGTGCTAAGCTATCACAGTCAGAAAACCAGCGCCGATCAGGTGCTTGAGGCCGTGCGCGGAGCCGGGATTACCATTAAGGACGTGAAAACCGACGAGGCTGATCTTGAGGATGTATTTCTGGCGCTGACATCTTCGTTATAGGAAAAAGTGTGCTGAGACCCGCCAGGGTTTTTCAAGTAACACCTCGGATAATGAGTATTTTGAACGAGAAGAACCGGGGGGTGGGCGCAAGAGTGGAAAAACTGTTCACCCTGTGGGCTGTTGCAGGTAAAAGGCAGTGAACATTTCTTACCGGAGCCGAATGATGAGTGTGCCCAAGCCTGTTGTGTTATGTATTCTGGATGGTTGGGGTCTGTCGGATGAAGCTGTTGCCAATGCACCGTACCTGGCGAACACACCAACCTTTGATGCCCTCATGAGCGGGCCGCATGCGCAGCTGATTACCCACGGGCCGGATGTTGGGTTGCCCGGCGGGCAGATGGGGAACTCTGAGGTTGGACACACCAATATCGGCGCAGGTCGGGTGGTGGCGATGGATCTGGGACAGATTGATTTGGCGATTGAGGATGGCAGTTTTGCCTCCAATGCAGCTCTGCAGGATTTTATCGCAGCTTTGAAAGCCAGTGGCGGCACCGCACATTTGATGGGCGTGGTGTCGGATGGCGGAGTGCATGGGCATGTGCACCACATCAATGCGGCCGCTGGTGTGATCGCCGCGTCTGGCGTGCCGGTCATGCTGCATGCGATCACAGATGGGCGGGATGTTGCCCCGTCATCAGCGTTGGAATTTCTAGACCAGTTGCCTGACAGCCTGCCGATTGCAACCGTTATCGGACGTTATTTTGCCATGGACCGGGACAATCGCTGGGACCGTGTTGCACAGGCCTATGAGGCTATGATCCAGGGCGACGGCGAAGGGGCGCAAACCGCGCAGGATGCTGTTAGCGCAGCTTATGCCAAGGGTGTTACGGATGAGTTCATACCCGCAACTGTGATTGGCGGATTTGGCGGCGTTCAGGATGGCGACGGGTTGTTTTGTCTGAACTTTCGCGCCGACCGGGCGCGCGAGATTTTGGCGGCCATCGGGAACCCGGATTTTGATGCGTTTGAAACTGGTTCGCGCCCAAAACTGGCGGCATTGCTGGGGATGGTGGATTATTCAGATGCACATGAAAAATATATGACGACAGCATATCCCAAGGCGAAAATTGTCAACACCTTGGGGGCTTGGGTCGCAGCGCAAGGATTGCGCCAGTTCCGTCTTGCTGAAACCGAGAAATATCCACATGTGACGTTTTTCCTGAACGGCGGCAAAGAAACTCCGGAGGTTGGCGAAGATCGCTATATGGCGAAATCGCCAAATGTGGCGACCTATGATCTGCAGCCTGAAATGTCCGCTGGCGAAGTTACTGACGCTTTTGTTGCGGCAATCGACGAAAAATATGATCTGATCGTCACCAATTACGCGAACCCGGATATGGTTGGCCACACGGGCGATTTACAGGCCGCAATCAAGGCCTGCGAAGCTGTCGATCAGGGATTGGCACGGGTTGTGGCGGCTGTGAAACAAGCCGGGGGTGCCATGATCGTCACCGCGGATCACGGCAATTGCGAAATGATGACAGACCCGAAAACAGGCGGGCCACATACGGCGCATACAACCAACCCGGTTCCGGTAATGTTGCTTGGCGGGCCAGAAGGTGCAAGTTTGCGCGATGGGCGGTTGTCTGATCTGGCGCCGACATTGCTTGATCTGATGGGATTGCCCAAACCAGCTGAAATGACAGGGAAAAGTCTGGTCACATGATACTGCGGTTTGCCTTGTCGATAACGTTGCTCTGGGCCGGGGTCGGTGTTTCGGCGCAAAATGATCACGCTGAGGCAGCTATTGCGGCGGCAGATATGCTGGAAAAAGCGACCATGGCGCTTGAGGATGCCCAAAATCCAAGGGATAGGGTGCGCGCACTGACTGAAATTGTCCGTTCATACGAGGCCGGGCTGGAAGCCGTGCGCGATGGTTTGCGCCGCGCCGCCACACGCGAGGCGCAGGTGAGCCGACGCCTGGAGGCACGCGAAGACGAAATTGCCGACTTGTTGGGTATCTTGCAAACCATTGAAACGGCACCACCGCCGGTGCTGCTGTTGCATCCTTCAGGACCAATTGGCAGTGCCCGGTCCAGTATGATGTTGGCCGAAGTCACCCCAGCGTTGAATGTCAAAGCGCAAAATCTGCGCAATGATCTGAAAGAAATACAGACCTTGCGCCTGCTTCAGCAAAATGCTGCGGAAAATCTGGAAAATGGATTGGCCGGTGTACAGACCGCGCGGGCCGAGCTTAGCCAAGCGGTTGCTGATCGGACGGATCTGCCAAAACGATTTGTCGAAGATCCTGTGCGAGTTGCGATTCTGATATCGTCCGTCGAAACGCTAGGCGGTTTTGCCAGTGGTCTGGCCGAAGTTACGCAAACCGATATCCCCGCAGCGCAACAGGACCTGCCAGCCCTCAAGGGTTTGGTACGTTTGCCGGTGCGCGGTCTGATCCTGCACCATGCAGGCGAAGCGGACGCAGCGGGCATCAAACGCGAGGGAATCATCATCGCCACACGCCCGCGCGCGCTTGTAACCGCGCCAACGGCGGCAACAATCCGGTATCGAGGACCATTGCTTGATCTTGGGAATGTGATGATCCTTGAACCGGTGCCAGGTGTTTTATTTGTATTATCGGGGCTACAGGATGTGTTCGGAGATGCTGGTCAGGTGATCCCGGAGGGGGCTCCGATTGGACTAATGGGCGGGAGTGCGCCCGAAAGTGGTGCAATTCTATCAACAAGCAGTGATGGCACTGGTGGCGGACGCTCAGAAACTCTTTATATAGAAGTCAGAGAGGGTGGCAGCCCTGTGGACCCCGAATCGTGGTTCCAAACCGACAAGGATGGACAATAAAGCATGAAGAAGTTTGTGATGGCCGCAATTGGCGGCACCGTGGCCGGAATTCTTGCTACGACGCAGATCGCCGGACCGCTTTTGGCACAGGAAAAGTCCAAAAGCTCAAGCGTGTATGAACAGTTGGATCTGTTCGGGGATATATTTGAACGTATCCGTGCGCAATATGTTGAAGAGGTCGACGAATCTGAGCTGATCGAAGCTGCGATCGACGGAATGCTGACGTCGCTTGATCCACATTCCAGTTATCTGTCGCCAGATGATGCTGATGACATGCGTGTGCAAACGCGTGGCGAATTTGGCGGTCTTGGGATTGAGGTCACGCAGGAAGAGGGATTTGTCAAAGTGGTGTCGCCGATGGATGGCACCCCTGCGGATGAGGCTGGTATCGAAGCCGGTGATTTCATCACTCACGTGGATGGCGATAGCATTCTGGGTCTGACGCTGGACAAGGCCGTTGATCTGATGCGCGGCCCTGTCGGGTCTGAAATCATCGTCACCGTCGTGCGCGAAGGCGAACCAGAACCGTTTGACGTATCCATCATTCGCGACACAATCAAGGTAACGGCCGTGCGCTCGCGTATCGAAGGCAAAAGCATCGTTCTGCGCATTACCACGTTCAATGACCAGACCACTCCCAACCTTATTGCAGGGTTCAAAGAGCAACTTGAAGCCGCAGGCGGAATGGACAATATTGACGGTATCATATTGGATTTGCGGAATAATCCCGGTGGCTTGCTGACCGAGGCAATCAGCGTTTCAGATGCGTTTCTGGAAAAGGGTGAAATCGTGAGCACCCGTGGACGCAACCCTGAAGACGGAGACCGGTTTAACGCCACAGCGGGCGATCTTGCCGACGGCAAACCGGTCGTTGTGTTGATCAACGGCGGTTCGGCTTCGGCTTCTGAGATTGTTGCCGGTGCTTTGCAGGATCACCGCAGGGCGATAGTTGTTGGCACCAAAAGTTTTGGCAAAGGTTCTGTTCAAACGGTCATGCCTCTGCGCAGCGACGGCGCTATGCGTCTGACCACCGCGCGCTATTACACACCGTCGGGCCGCTCTATTCAGGCGCTGGGCGTGTCCCCCGATATTGTTGTGGAACAGCCACGTCGCCGCGCGAATGACGAAGACGACGAGGATACAAGCAGCCCATATCGTTCTGAGGCGGACCTGCGCGGCAGCCTGAACAACGATAGCCTGACAGAGGACGAAATTCGTCTGATTGAAGAAGAACGTGAAAAGGTCAAAGCGGCAGCGGATCTGCGAGAAAATGATCACCAACTGGCCTATGCGGTTGATCTGCTGACGGGCCTGTCGGCGTTGTCGACCACCAAGTAAACAGGTCTGCACCAAAGATTTCGAATGGCCGCGTGGGACTGCGCGGCCATTTGTCGTTTTTGTACCAGGTTTTTCTGTCTGATGTCGCACATCATAGTTGCATTGCACATTGGGCGCATGTTGTTCTCGGACATCAGCAACAGGAGAATTTGATTATGACAGCGCTAAACCATCGCCCATGGGTCCCTGATGCCTGTGAATCGCTGATCCAATCTTATGCGGAAAGAACCTCCAAGACTGATAGTCAGACGATTGCTGCGCGGATTGAGGCGTTGGCAGATGGCAACCGGGTTATCCACGAACAACAGTGTTTTAACCTGAACCCGGCCACCAACGTCATGAACCCGCGCGCCGAGGCGCTGTTGTCCAGTGGAATCGGCAGTCGCCCGTCTCTGGGATATCCCGGAGACAAATACGAAATGGGGTTAGAGGCAATTGAAGAGATCGAAGTGATCTGCGCCGAAGTTTGCGCCGAAGTGTTTGACGCAAAATTTGCTGAAATCCGGGTGCCTTCCGGTGCGATTGGCAACCTTTATGCGTTCATGGCGACCTGCGAGCCGGGGGACGCGATAATAGCGCCCCCCGCATCAATTGGCGGGCATGTGACACATCATGCGGACGGATGCGCCGGGCTTTATGGGTTAATATCGCATCCGGCTCCGGTGAATGCGGATGGTTATACGGTTGATCTGGACGCACTGCGCGCACTGGCGTTGCAGGTGCGGCCCAAACTGATCACAATTGGCGGCAGTCTGAACCTGTTTGCCCATCCGGTACGCGAAGTGCGCGAAATTGCTGATCTTGTTGGCGCCAAAGTGCTGTTTGATGCGGCCCATCAATGCGGGATCATCGCAGGAAAAGCATGGCCAGACCCGTTGGCAGAGGGTGCGCATCTGATGACGATGAGCACCTACAAAAGCCTTGGTGGACCTGCCGGCGGGCTTATTGTGACCAATGATGCGGGCATGGCGCAACGTCTGGACCAGATCGCCTTTCCGGGGATGACTGCGAATTTCGACGCGGCAAAATCTGCTGCTTTGGCGATGACGATGCTGGATTGGCGCAGCTATGGACGCGACTATGCGTCGGCAATGATCAGCACTGCCCGGGCGTTTGCAACAGCCCTGGATGCGCTGGGCGTGCCGGTGTTCGCACAACAGCGGGGGTTCACCCGGTCACATCAGTTTGCGGTCAAAGCGGCGCCCTTTGGAGGTGGGCAAACCGCGTCAAAGAAACTCCGCAAGGCTGGGTTTCTGGCATGCGGAATAGGATTGCCGATTGACGCGGTACAAGGTGACATGAACGGGCTGCGTATCGGCACACCGGAACTTGTCCGATGGGGCGTGACACCGGACAACGTGGACGAGATCGCGGCGCTGGTGGCGCGTGGGTTGAACAGCAATGCGCCCGAGGAACTTGCATCAGAAGTTGCCGCGCTACGGTCTCAATTTAAGCAGATGCATTTCGTTTTGAACTAATGTGATAGGTTGCCCAACCTACATTGTCTCAAGGCAATGTCGCCGAAACGCGCGTTTCAGCATGTCTAGTTCGGCACGCAACAGCTCGATCTCGGCGCGCAGATCGTCCGCTAGCGGATCACCTGCGACCAACGAGAAATGTGCAAGTTTGTCGTCCTTGGTGCGGTCAAGAATCACAAAAGTCTGCACCCCATCCGCAATCGCATGGGCAGGTATGGAAACCTTTAACGTCCACTGACCCTTATCTGGCCCATCGCTTAATTCGGTCTGTTCCAGCGGCTGGTCAAGGTACATCACTGCAATATCAGGCCGGGTCTCGGTGCTGGTTGCACTGGTAATGATCCCCTCCCACACACCGTTACGCATCAGGGTTTTTGTCAGGGTGAGATCGCTCATCTTTCTGGTTTCCTATATCGCTGCACGTAGTTGGCGGACAAAAGTAACGTCCCGCAGGATCACCTGATTAAATTCGGGCGCTTCAAAAATCAGGTCCAGCCAAGCCAGTTCAATCCGCTTTTCGTTCAGGCGAGAATAGGCCAGATCAAATTCTACCATCACCTCTTTTTGGTTCAAAGGAAGTTCTTGCACAATCTGTTCTGTGTTGGGGCCATGTTTGATGTTCAACCGACAAAAGATTTCGAGCGGCTTTTCGGTTTCGATAGTGATGTTGACCCTCAACAGATGTTGTTGCGTCATACCGATGGTTGCCTGTTCTGGCAGATCAATGACCAGTGACAGAAACGATCCGTCAAATTTGAAAACGTCCATGCGCAGACCGAATGGCGCAAGATCTTGTTCGCGGGTGTTGCGCAGCTGGCGCAGCGTTAGTTCGGAAAAGTCGCAATCATGAAACAGAGTAACCTCGTTGCCCAGATTGGATTTACTTGGAACGGATGACAGACCAGGGGAAGGCAACGGGCCGCGCCAAAGCTCAGGTCTCCAGGACCAGTCAGTGCCATGCGGACGCGCAAAATATGACGATCCGATTTCAGGGAGCGCCAGACGACCTTCGGCAACATGAATCAGACGATCCAGATGCAAGCGCAGCTTGCGGGCCTCGTTCCGCTGCACGCGCAGTTGCGGCAACGCGGCCTGCTCAGCACCAAGAGCTACATTGCGCCAGCGTCGCAACATACGCGCACCTATAAGACGATCCAGTAATTTGCTCATTCTATCCCTCGTCACCAGCGGCAAGACACCACCGGGCTGTACAATGAATATGTAATGAAATGCTTTCGGGTTAATAAACCGGGAAATGAAGTATCACCGATCATTTTGTGCGGTTGGCGCAGTTTGTCCACAATCGCAAAGCAATATCCCTGCGCAGATTGGTTCTGCGCAGGGCAAGACGGGCCTTAAAGGTCCATATATTTGTGTTTTTCGGCCTGCCCACCGGGGTGCGTAACCGCGCCTTTGTAGGTTTCGCCAACCAGTTGCGCGTATTTCCACAAGGCACCCGACGCATAGATCGTTTCGCGCGGGCCTTTCCAATTGGCTTTGCGTTCGGCCAGTTCTTCGTCGGACAGATCGACATGAATGGTGCCTTCAATTGCATTCAGCGTGATGATGTCGCCATCTTCAAGCAAAGCAATCGGCCCGCCATGCGCGGCCTCTGGGCCAACATGTCCAACGCAAAATCCGCGCGTCGCACCTGAGAACCGGCCGTCGGTGATCAGCGCCACTTTGGCACCCATGCCTTGTCCGGTCAGGGCCGCGGTTGTGGACAGCATTTCACGCATGCCCGGCCCGCCGGATGGGCCTTCGTTGCGGATAACAAAAACGTCGCCTTCTTTGTAGGTCCGGTTTTGCACCGCTTCGAATGCGTCTTGTTCACATTCAAACACGTTGGCGGGGCCGCTGAATACGATCTGATTTCCGCTCATGCCGGCGATTTTGACGATGGCACCTTCGGGGGCAAGGTTGCCCTTAAGTCCGACGACTCCGCCAGTCTTGGTGATCGGAGTTTCCACCGGATGGATGACGCGACCGTCGGCTTCGCCTTCGATCTTGTCCAGTTCTTCGCCCATCGAATTG
The DNA here is from genome assembly GCA_019090405.1 of Paracoccaceae bacterium. GTDB lineage: Bacteria > Pseudomonadota > Alphaproteobacteria > Rhodobacterales > Rhodobacteraceae > NORP181. The sequence continues at coordinate 1,099 of JAHRVZ010000100.1, read as the reverse complement.
CCGGTCACGGTCATGCAATCCTCATGCAGCAGACCGGCTTTGCGCAGTTCTTTCAGCACAACCGGCACACCTCCGGCTTCGTACAGATCCTTGGCGACATAGGCACCGCCGGGTTTCAGATCGACAAAATAGGGCGTGTCACGGAAGATTTCACAGACGTCATCAAGGAAAAATTCGATGCCCGCCTCATGCGCCATTGCTGGCAGGTGCAGGCCGCCATTGGTTGACCCACCTGTGCAGGCTACGATGCGGGCGGCGTTTTCCAGTGATTTCCGGGTCACAATATCGCGTGCTGTGATGTTCTTGTCGATCAGGTTCATCACCGCCTGACCCGAGGCAATCGAATAGTGGTCGCGGCTTTCATACGGGGCGGGGGCACCGGATGAATTCAACAGTGCCAGCCCGATCGCTTCGGAGACGCAGGCCATGGTGTTGGCGGTAAACTGACCACCGCAGGCGCCCGCCGATGGGCAGGCGATGGCCTCTAGTTTTTCCAGCTCACAGGATGACATTTCGCCAGCCTGATGCAGGCCTACGGCCTCGAACACATCCTGAACGGTGACATCCCTGCCGTCTATCCGGCCGGGCAGGATAGAACCGCCATAAACAAACACCGATGGGACATCCAAACGGATCATCGACATCATCATACCGGGAAGCGACTTGTCACAACCGGCCAGCCCGACAATGGCATCATAACAATGGCCACGCATGGTCAGTTCAACCGAGTCGGCAATCGCCTCGCGGCTGGCAAGCGATGACCGCATGCCTTCGTGGCCCATGGCAATGCCATCGGTCACGGTGATGGTGGTGAATTCCCGTGGTGTGCCTGCCGCGGCTTTGACGCCCAGTTTGGCGGCCTGAGCCTGACGGTTCAGCGAAATATTGCAAGGCGCGGCTTCGTTCCAGCAGGTGGCGACGCCGACCAATGGCTGGTGAATTTCTTCTGCGCCAAGGCCCATCGCATATAGGTATGACCGGTGCGGCGCGCGCTCTGGTCCCTCGGTGACATGACGACTTGGAAGTTTTGATTTGTCGAACTGACGCTTTAGCATGGCGAAACCTCTGAATTTTAGCTGTCTTTTGCAATAACGATGCG
>JAHRVZ010000099.1 GCA_019090405.1 Paracoccaceae bacterium | reverse complement strand
CTAGACCGACAGTAACCACGCGGTTGGTATAGACATCCCCTTCTTTGATGACTTCCCGGACATAAATGTCCTGAATCGGATGCTGGTTTGATCCAAAGGCAAAATCGCCACGCGTAGATGCAAAATCCGCCGCATTCAAAGCCGCGCGGAAGGCTTCCTGATCATCGACATTCGCGTTTTCCATCGCCGAAATCAGCAACAGCGCGGTATCAAAACCCTGTGAGGCGTAAAGCGATGGCAGACGACCATATTTCGCCTGAAAGCTTTCGACGAATGCGACATTGGCAGCATTGTCCAGATCCTTGGACCACTGCGACGTGTTATGCACACCCAAGGCCGCATCGCCCACCGCCTGCAGGATACCCTGATCAAAGCTAAAGGCCGGTCCGACAACCGGAAGGTCCACACCACTGTCGGCATATTGTTTCAGGAACGAAATTCCCATGCCACCGGGCAGAAAGAAGAATACACTATCTGCACCCGAAGCGCGGATTTGGGCGATCTCACTGGCATAATCCGTCTGGCCCAGCTTGGTATAGATTTCACCGGCCACTTCACCTTTGTAAAACCGTTTGTATCCGGTCAGGGCGTCTTTGCCAGCCGGATAGTTAGGCGCCAGAATAAACGAATTGCCATAGTCCGCCGAATTGGCATATGCGCCAGCGGCTTCGTGCAGGTTGTCGTTCTGCCATGCAACATTGAAATACAGCGGGTTACAGCCCTTGCCGGCCAATGCGGATGGTCCGGCATTCGGGGAAAGATAGAATTTACCCTGTGCAACGGCACCCGGCACCACAGCCATGGCAAGGTTCGACCAGATAATACCGGTAAGCACGTCAACCTTTTCGGATTGAATCAATTTGTCAGCCAACTGCACAGCAATGTCGGGTTTGCGTTGATCGTCTTCGATAACCACTTCGATGTCGTCGCGGCCGGATTGTTCAACAGCCAGCATAAAGCCGTCGCGCACGTCAATACCCAGCCCAGCGCCTCCGCCTGAAAGCGTGGTGATCATGCCGACTTTGAGGTTTTCGGCACTAGCGCCGAGCGCCGTCAGGGCCGTACAGGCCGCTAGAACGAGATGTTTCATTTTCATGGTTTCCTCCTGTTGGGTGTGTTTTGCACAAAACACTGTGACGCGGGTATCATTCTATTTTCAGTTTTGCGAGCAGGTTCACAAAGATCAAAACGCCGGATATTGCCCGTCGGTGTTTTGCTCTCTCGTTTCAGGCGATTTCCGATGGTGGTTAGATTGCCGTTCGCATCCAGAAGAAAACTGCCGACATTGCGAGGCGGTTATCAAAGACAAATCAGGCAAGTTCCGCGTTGCGAAAGTGCAATCGGCAATTTCACAATTTTTCTTTCCAGAAATCAGGTTACTTGCTAACCTCTTTATGACATTTGAAGAAAAATACATCGTTGTAACAATATACTGTAATGATTTACCCGCCAGAGCCAGAGCTTATTTGCTCGTTTCATTAACCCAATCTGGCATAGGAACGGGAAGAGGCACGAATTTGACACCTCAGAAGTCCGACAAAAATCGGGACAATATGGAAACTTCGCAAAACGCAGTGCGGCCAAAAATCGCCGTTGTTGCCAGCCTGACATCGTCGCTGGTCAATTTCCGTCTGGACCTTCTTCGCGAACTCGCCGCGCGTGCCGACGTTCTGGCATGTGCTCCGGATGCTCATCCCGAAACCGAAGCGGTGCTTGCCGAGTTGGGTATTAAATTTGCTCAAATCCCAATGGCGCGCACCGGGTTGAACCCTCTGGAAGATCTGGCGACTCTGCGCGCGCTTTATCGTGAATTCCGCGCATTCAAACCAGATATCGTTTTTCCCTATACGATGAAGCCCATCATCTATGCCGGGATGGCCGCAAGACTGGCCAAAGTGCCCAAGCGTTTCGCACTATGCACTGGCCTTGGATACATCTTTGCCGAAGACGCCGCATCGAACCCGCGGAAAAAAATGATCCGTGCCCTTTCTGTACAGCTTTATCGCTGGTCGCTTAAAGGTGCCAAAGAGGCCATTGTTTACAATAAGGCCGATGGTGAAGATTTTGTTAACAGTAGACTTATAAGCGGGGAAACCAAACTTGGGTCCGTGCCGGGGTCCGGGGTGAACCTTAACCGCTATCCGCATTCCGCCCCCCCTGACGGCCCACCGATTTTTCTGATGGCGGGGCGACTGGTTCGCTTTAAAGGGCTGTTGGAATATATCGAGGCCGCCCGGTTGTTGCGCGCCCGTTGGCCAGAGGCGCGGTTTCAGTTGTTGGGACCACTGGACGCCAATCCGGATTCAGTTGGCCCGGAATACCTGCAAGCCCTCGAGGCAGAAGGGATTGTCGAGTATTTGGGCGAAACCAAGGATGTCCGCCCCTATCTGGCGGCCTGCTCGGTCTTTGTGTTACCATCCTATCGCGAAGGCATTTCGCGGACCGTACTTGAGGCAATGTCGACGGGTCGCGCAATTGTCACGTCGGACGGTCCCGGATGCGCCGAACCGGTGAAAGAAGGCGTGACCGGTTTTGTGACCCCTATGCAGGATGCTCAGGCGGTGTCCGACGCGATGGAGCGCTTTTTGAAAGACCCTCAACTGGTTGCGCAGATGGGACTAGCCGCAAGGCGACATGCCGAAGCCGAATTTGACGTAAACCGGATCAATACAATTTTACTTACAAAACTGGGGCTGCTGAACGATGGAGAAGTGCTGACCGGCGCGTAAAGACAGGAATTGCCTTGTCACTGCGCCCCTAGTCCAGTTCAAATTCTTCTTCATAGTTCAGGGCAAGCGCCTGATCCTGATCCTCTTTGGCCAGCAGACAGTTTCCGATTGCCAAATAGTCCAGCTTTGTGCCCATGAAACATCTAAACGCATCTTCCGGCGTGCACACAATCGGTTCGCCGCGCACATTAAAGCTGGTGTTCACGACCACCGGACAACCCGTTCTTTCCTTGAAAGCCGAAATAAGGCTCCAGTACTTGGGGTTTGTGTCGCTGTGTACCGTTTGAATTCGGGCGGTGTAATCAACATGGGTAATGGCAGGAATTTCAGAACGCACCACGTTGAGCTTTTCAATGCCAAACAGCGCGTTTTCTGCGTCGGTCATCTTTCTGTGACGGTCTGATGCAACCTTGGCAACCATCAGCATATAAGGGCTGTCGCCGTCGTACTCGAACCATTCAGCAACGTCTTCACGCAATACCGATGGCGCAAAAGGTCGAAAACTCTCGCGGTATTTGACCTTTAGATTCAAAACCTTTTGCATCGCAGCCGACCGAGGATCGCCCAAGATTGAGCGCCCACCCAATGCACGCGGTCCAAATTCCATTCGTCCCTGCATCCAGCCAAGCGCTTTTTGCTCGGCTAGTGCATCTGCTGCCCGGTCAATAAGCTGTTTGTCATCCAGTACGTTATACTTTGCCCCCAACGCATCCAGCCGACGGCATATTTCGCTGGTGTCATAAGCTGGCCCAAGATAGGTGCCCTGCATCCGGTCCCGGTCGTCAACAAGGGGCTGGCGCGGCTTATTTTGGTATTGGTGCCATGCGCAATAGGCGGCACCCAACGCCCCCCCGGCATCGCCTGCCGCTGGCTGAATCCAAATGTTCTCAAATATACCGGAACGCAAAAGTTTGCCGTTTGCCACGCAGTTCAGCGCAACTCCGCCCGCGAGACATAGGTTTTTCTCACCAGTCAGGTCGCGTGCTGCTTTTGCAAGTTTTAGCACGGCCTCTTCTGTAATAACCTGAATTGACGCCGCTAAATCCATTTCTTTCTGCGTTAGCTCTGCCTCTGGCTGGCGCGGTGGACCTCCGAACAGATCATGAAATTTTTGAGAGGTCATGGTCAAACCAGTCGAATAGTTAAAATAGTCCTGATCCAACCAGATGGATCCATCCTCTCTTAAATCAATCAGGTTATCGCGTATTTTGTCGGCATAGATCGGGTTGCCATATGGCGCCAGCCCCATGATTTTGTATTCGCCCGAATTCACACGAAACCCCGTGTAATAGGTGAAAGCCGAATAAAGTAACCCCAGCGAATGCGGAAAATGTATTTCACGCACCAATTTCAGGTCGTTGCCCTGACCATGCCCAATTGATGTCGTGCACCATTCGCCCACCCCATCCATGGTCAAAATCGCAGCACTTTCGAACGGGGACGGAAAAAAAGCACTGCCGGCATGTGATTGATGATGCTCAGTGAACAGTAGCTTGCCCTGCCACTTTTTGTTTCCGTTCAGTTTCTTTAACTCGGTTGCCAGCAGGCTTTTCTGAAACAGCTTTTCTTTGATCCAGATCGGAATTGCCTTGTTAAACGACCGAAACCCCCGCGGAGCGTTTGCGAGATAGGTTTCCAAAAGCCTCTCGAATTTCAGGAATGGTTTTTCGTAAAAAACCACCTGTTCAACATCTGCAAGCGTACAGTCGGCCTCTTGCAGGCAATACGCAATTGCGCGTTCAGGGAACGCCGCGTCATGTTTCTTGCGGGTAAAGCGTTCTTCCTGGGCCGCGGCCACGATCTTGCCGTTGTCCAACAAGGCAGCGGCGCTGTCATGATAGAACGCCGAAATTCCTAAAATGCGCATGAATTCTTCTTAGAATAAGGTGTAAATAAAGGGTGCCACAGCCGTTCCCTGAGTCAGAATGATAAGACCCCCAAAAATGGCCAGAAAGATCAGGATTGGAAGCATCCAGATTTTCTTTCTTACCCGCATGTAGCGCCACATTTCTGCAATAAATTCCACGACTTCTCCTAAAACTGATTGATCATTTCTTCTGGGTCTGGCCCAGCTGGGTCGCGTTCAATCCAGTGCGAATTTGTGTTGGGTTTTACGCGCAATTTCAACGGATCGTATCCACGAATCCGAAGAACCAGTGACGTCGGAATAATTGTCACACAGAACACCAGCAGCATCACAATTGGGTTAACAATTTTCCCAAGCAACAGCCCCAAAGCCATCCATGCTTTGTTCAGTGGTGTCAGAATTTGGGGAAAGAGCACAGCAGTCAAAACCAGAGGCACCCCCACTACAAGCAAGATGTATGTGAGAACGGTAAATTCCCCATGCCAATAGTATCTGAGCGCACCCAGCCCGATCAGGATTCCTCCGACCGTAAGTCCAAAGCTCTTGTTTGTTGGACCATCGTGCTGGTCAATTCGATTGTGGTCTTTTGCAATGGCTTTGACCATTTAGTCTTCCTCTAAAGACGATGTAATGTTCGTGCTTTCAGATTGCACTTTATTTACGTGGTTCGCTATGGCCCCGGCGGCTATTGCCGCACCTTCTTTGCTAAAATGTGAATCCGCAGCATAAAGGCTGTAAGGGTTATCATGGCTATCAAATATTTCTACCAGATCAATAAAAGGCACCCCGGCATTGTCGGCAGCGGCACGTACCAATGAATGCTGATTATAGACAAATCCACTGTTAAATAGCCCGACATATCGGTCTACTACTGGAATATATACAATTGAAAGATCGCCATCCCACTCTTTCACCATTTCCTGCGCTGCCAGAATGATATCATTGTATATTGGCTGTTCTTTTGCCGCTTTGGGATAGTGTATTCCCAACTGCCCGGCGGTTTTTTGCAGCGCCAGAAAATTCCGCATTATCGAGTTGCGCCGCAGTAGTTCCGTGGTTCCAATATCAGACTTTAACCACCACTCATCAATAACAGTTGCAGTTTCCGCGAGCATTTCCTGAGTTGGTATTGCGTCACCGAAATCGGTTTCCGTTGTTAGAATATCTTTTAGCCAGACATCTGTTTTTTCTCCTTTCAGATTTTCCCAGTCATTTCCTTCAAAAAAGGCAATGACCGTATGACGCGGCTTAAGCTCTTGTCCATAGCGCCCCAAGACAGCCAGTTGATACATTGGGCCGGTGCCTCGCAATGCAAAACTGGCCGATGCAGAAGATTGCTGCCGCAACTGACCGACTATATCATCACCTGGAGTCAGACAAATTCCTTCAACAAAAGAATCTCCTAACACCATGATATCCAATTGGCTTTCGAATATTTTATCTGGATTATTAAAGCCAAATCTATCTGCGAGATAGATTATCGGTTGCTGCTCTTTGCTGCACAACATCACTTGCACAAACGGAACACTTCCCAGCAAGGCATCGGGCAATTCCTTGACCCCGCGCTTTTGATTGATCGCGCGTGTTGTATAGGCAGGCGGCATACCATTTTTAACGTAATCGGGAATTTTGCCTTCTTTGCCCATATATCCCACCAGCCCATATTTTCCGCTTAATGCCCGGACAGTAAGCAAGGCTTCGAAGGCAAATAGTGCTGCCAATATAGCCAAGACGCATGTCGCAATGCTCAGCCTGTAGGATGCGGGAAATAGAAATGCCGCAAGTGTCAGAAACACACCTATCAGCCCCGGCACTATGAAATAGCGTACTATTCGGGCTAAATCGGTTAAATATACATCTGCGTTCAGAATGGCATAGGCGGCATATCCTAAGAAATATGTGGCCGCCAGCAAACACAATACCAATCCAGCCCGCTGAGCGTTATTGGAGCTGAATGCAGCACTGTCACGTGCATCTTGCATAGGTCTAAATCCAATCCCTTCCATTCAGGTCTTTGTGAATGGGCCTAATAAAATATATATCGAATATCCTAAGCATTATGGCACAATCCAATTGACCACGCTACAGTTTCCTCCACCTGGTACGATACGCACTTAGCTAAAAGCAGTGAGATTACTGCCTTGGCATGGCTGGATTCTTCAGAGGGATCGGCTGGCCATTCCCCTAACGAACTTCGTTCGCACGCTGGCACGAGTCGACCGTCACAAAACGAACAGAATCGACAGAAATCTGTGCGGCTGTCAGCCGTCCTGCAGAAAATGCTCCGGTATCAACCGAAACGACGCCGCCCTGCACGCGCGGCTCTTGCATGACTGTATGGCCATGCACAACCCACAGGCCGTCCGATCGAATTTTTCGGCCAAACAACGGGTGCCCCCAAAGCAAGGTTCTGCGGTCCTGATCGGCCAAAGGAACTGACGGGTCCAGTGCCGCATGTGACACGATCACATTGCCGCTTTGCCAGGTAAGTGGAAGATTGCGTAACCACTGCAACAAATCCTCGCCCATTGCGTCGCACAGTAATTCGGCAACAGCCGCAGCCTCGGCACCCTTGATTGTACCGCTAATCTGAGCGACGCCAAACGAGGCCAATGTCTGCATGCCCCCATTCTGTAGCCACAACTGCCCGACCCGTTTGGGATCATGAACAAAACGAAGCAACATTTCCTCGTGATTGCCAAGCAGGCAGATTACCTCGCGGTTTTCGGTTTGCGTCAACTGCTTGAGCCGACGCAGAACACCGGCGCTGTCTGGGCCGCGATCAATGTAGTCTCCGACAAAAACCAAAGGGCAATCAGGCTCAATTCTGGCCAGCAACAAATCCAAGAGGTCGATACAGCCGTGAATGTCGCCGATGACAACAAACTGTCGAGCAGGAGCGATCGGCGGGAATTCATCGTCCCCCGCATTCTTTGAAAACTTGCCCAACAGGCGTTGTATCAGGTTTGAAATCATGCAGGTCCAAATGGTTGAATTCAGCAAATCGCGCGATCAAGACACAGGTTGAATTGTAAATTGACCCTTTACAGGGATCGTGCATCGCTGCTGACAAGATTTCAACAGCCGAGGCTGTGTGTATCTTAGCCCAAATGCGGTTTTTCCAGTCGTTCACAGCCCCCAACAGACATGCTAAGGTATTTTAGGGTGTTTACCGGGATTTGCCCAAAATAAATATTGATAGGAAAAATGTGAAAATTTTTATTTGTTCTGCGGGGCGCCGGGTTGGTTTGTTGCAAAGCTTTCGTGATGCAGCAAAGCAGTTAAAGATTGGTGTCGAGATAATCGCCTGCGACCTGAATCCCGACGACAGCGCCGCCTGCGCATTGGCGGATACCGCCGTTCAAGTGCCTCGGTGCGATGACCCCGGATATGCTGGCGCAATTCTTGAGGCCACAAAACACCACAAAGCTGACTTGGTGGTGCCAACCATCGACCCCGACCTTTTGCCATTGGCGCAAGTTGCCGATGAATTTGGCAAGCTGGGTGCATTGCTGCATGTTTCCGCGCTATCGGTGATAGAAGTGGTGCGCGACAAGCAGCGCACTTCGGATGTGCTTGCCGCCGCGGGGGTTCCGGTGCCGCGCACCTTGGACCAACACGCAATCACCAGCAATTCGGATCAGATTTCCTGGCCAGTCTTTGCCAAACCAAGCGGTGGCAGCGCAAGCCGTGGATTGCATGTTTTTCATAAGGCGCAGGACATTCCTGAAACATTTCCGGAACCGATGATTTTTCAGGACTTGCTGCAAGGTCCAGAATACACAGTGAACATGTTTGTGGATCAATCCGGCACATTGCGCACCGTCATCCCGCATTTGCGAATGCAGACTCGTGCAGGCGAAGTTGAAAAAGGCGTGACCTGCCGCCGGAAAGATCTGCACGACATTGCCGAAGGTATCGCGCGCACGCTGCCTTTGTTACGCGGTGTTGCCTGTTTTCAGGTGATAGATGACCCTGACCTTGGCCCTCGTGTCATCGAAATCAACGCCCGTTTCGGCGGGGGTTATCCTCTGGCGGATCACGCTGGTGCAACCTTTGCCCAATGGTTGATGCAAGAGGCTCAGGGCGATCCGTGCTCGGCCCATAACAACTGGCGGGATGGCGTCAAGATGATGCGCTATGATAGTGCGGTGTATCAGGGCTGATGTTGGTTTTTGATCTGGATGACACCCTGTATCTGGAACGGGATTTTGCATTTAGTGGCTATCGGCATCTGGATCGGTTTGTAGAACGGGCCATGGGCGCCACAGGCTTTGGGGAACAATGCCGCGCACTTTTTGAAGCCGGAGAGCGCCGCCATATTTTTGATGTCGCTTGCAAAGAACTGGGTCTGACGTTGACGGCAGAACAAATTTTAGAGTTGGTTAACGAATACCGGAACCACCCACCTGACATCGCGCTGTCCGCTGACGCGGCGCGTTATCTAACCAACTCTGACCGACCTTTTGGGTTGATCACGGACGGGCCAGAGAAAATGCAGCGAAACAAGATTTCGGCCCTCAACCTTGACCGCTTTATTCGCCATATCAGGCCAACCGGAGCATGGCCCGACGGGTTTGGCAAACCGCACCCACGCGCATTTAAAGACATGGAATCCGCCGCCAGCACAGGTTCAAAAATGGTCTATGTCGCTGACAATCCGGCAAAGGATTTTGTGACACCAAACAAACGTGGCTGGTTGACGGTGCAGATTCTTCGCGCTGGAGCAGTGCATGATCCATCTGCGCCGAACGCTGCATATGCTGCCCACGCACAGATCACCAGTTTTGATGATTTGGACGCGGTTCTGAACGAATTGTCAGACGACACACTGTGACCGCTATCTTGGTGCGACCCTGTCAATCACTTCATCCCAGCGACCCAAAATATTGTCTGGTGATAGCCATTTCTGGTTGAACGAGGTCGACGCGCGCATCCGTTGGCGCAATTCCGGCTCACTTGCCAGCCGAACAATCGCATTTGCCAAAGCATCCACGTTTTCCGTGGGCACCAACAGGCCGTTTTCACCGTCTCGGATCAGCTCACTTGGGCCATAGCCACAATCTGCGGCCACAACCGGCAAGCCGCAAACGGTCGCCTCAGCCAGAACATTCGGGAAGCCCTCAAAGCGGGACGGAAACACCAATGCATCCGCGTTCGCCATCCAGCCGCCCGGATTATTGCTAACCCCGGGCATCAAAACAATGTCGGTCAGGCCAAGATCGTCACGTTGCATTTCAAGCGCCATTCGCTGCGAGCCTTCGCCAAATATGGTCAACTGAATTTCAGGGAACAGATTTCGAATACTGGCCATCGCCTTCATCAGCAGATCGAACCCTTTTTGTCGTTCAAGCCTACCGACAGCAACCAATTGCGTTACATTCGGACCCGACGCATTTTGAGCGTCAGGCAATGGCGCGCAAGGGTTGGCGATTACTTCGGCTTGACATCTCAAGGCCTTAGGCAAATCTTCACACGCCCTTTCGG